>JALZUY010000243.1 GCA_023301395.1 Nonlabens sp. | reverse complement strand
TCACCAACTCACCAACTCACCAACTCACCAACTCACCAACTCACCAACTCACCAACTCACCAACTCACCAACTCACCAACTCACCAACTCACCAACTCATAACGACTGCCTACTGTAGATTAAAAGACTGCCAACTAAAAAAAAGACTACTTTACAGCCTTCTCTTTATCATAATTCATAAAAAGATTGATCCATA
Source organism: Nonlabens sp. (assembly GCA_023301395.1). Classification (GTDB taxonomy): domain Bacteria; phylum Bacteroidota; class Bacteroidia; order Flavobacteriales; family Flavobacteriaceae; genus Nonlabens. Next base: position 14,423 of record JALZUY010000243.1, on the reverse strand, counting down.
TATTACGTGAGATACGTATCACTATGGGAAGACTTACTATAGATACAAATGCGATGATTAGAAATATATTCCATCGAGATACATCAAGCATAAAATAAGTAATGGCAAAAATAACCATCGCGATAGCAATCCCTACACCATAACTCACATACATAGATCCATAGAAAAAACTAGGTTCAATCTTATATTTAGTATCGCAATGTGAGCATCTTTCGTGCATTTCTTGTGTTTTACTCGGGTTATACAAGTTGGAACTAGTGTACATCGATTCATTTTGACACACAGGACAAGTACCTGTGAAAATACTGTATAATTTAGTTCCTTTTAGCATGATAAAACTTTAGTGTTCACGAGTAGTTACGCATCTTTGCAAAGATATAAAAACCACTATGCTTAATATTCACGATTTACATGTTAGTTTTGGCGGCGAGCCATTGTTTGAAGAGATTACCTTCAGGCTCAATGGAGGAAATCGTGTGGGCTTGATCGGTAAAAATGGAGCTGGAAAATCTACCCTACTTAAGGTGGTTGCTGGTGATTTAGAGTATGATCAAGGACAACTAGCGATGGAAAAAGGAACCAGTATTGGCTTTTTACGTCAGGATATTGATTTTGAAAAAGGTCGTACGGTGCTGGAAGAGGCTTATACCGCTTTTGCAAAAGCGAGAGAAATAGAAGCAGAACTAGATCAAATAAACATCCAGCTTGCCGAAAGAACAGATTATGAAACCGATTCTTACTCAAAGCTCATAGAAGACATGAGTACACTTACACATGAGTATGAAATCATAGGTGGATATCAATATAAAGGGGAAACAGAGAAGATTTTAAAAGGTCTAGCTTTTACACCACAACAATTTGAAATGCTTACTGATGAGCTTTCTGGTGGATGGCGCATGCGTATTGAACTGGCAAAGTTATTACTTGAAAATCACGACATCTTATTACTAGATGAGCCCACAAACCACTTGGATATAGATTCTATCCTATGGCTAGAGCAATTTTTACAAACCTATCCTGGAGCAGTAGTAATCGTGAGTCACGATAAGATGTTTCTCGATAATGTAACTAATCGTACTATAGAAATAAGTTTAGGACGTATCTATGATTACCCTAAACCGTACACGCAGTTTCTTGCTTTAAGAGCAGAGATGCGCGAGCAACAAGAAGCAACATTTAAGAATCAGCAAAAAGAGATTGAACGAACTGAAAAGTTAATTCAAAAGTTCAAAGCCAAAGCGAGTAAAGCCACCATGGCACAATCACTTGTTAAAAAACTGAACCGTATGGATGTGGTTGAGATTGAACAAACTGATAATGCTGCGATGAATATCAACTTTGCAAAATCCATACAACCAGGTAAAGTCGTTCTAGAAATAGATAAAGTGAGCAAGTCTTATGGCGAGAAAAAGGTATTAAGTAGTGTAGATTTAATGATTGAACGTGGTGCACGTGTTGCTTTCGTTGGTCAGAATGGAATGGGTAAATCTACACTTGCAAAAATCATCGTAGGTGAGATTGAAGATGCTCAAGGTGATGTAAATCTAGGTCACAACGTGAAGCTAGGATATTTTGCACAAAATCAAGCCGAGTATCTTGATGGAGAGAAAACAGTTTTAGACATAATGATAGATGCCGCAGATGATGGAAATCGTGTCAAGGTGCGTGATATGTTAGGTTCGTTCCTTTTCCGTGGAGATGAGGCAGAGAAGAAAGTGAAGGTGTTAAGTGGTGGAGAACGTAACAGACTTGCGCTTTGTAAACTCTTATTGCAGCCGTTTAATGTCTTGATAATGGATGAACCTACAAACCACTTAGATATTCAATCAAAGAACGTTTTGAAAGCTGCTCTTGTGAAATTTGACGGTACACTAATAGTCGTGTCGCATGATAGAGAGTTTTTACAGGGACTTACTGAGGTCGTTTATGAATTCCGTGATCACAAGTTGAATTTACACTTGGGTGATATTGACTATTACCTCAAGCAACGTAAGGCTCGTGACATGCGAGAGATTGAAAAGGCTACTGAGGTTAAGGTGGATCCGCTTTCGCGAAAGCAAGAAACAGAAAAGAAACAGCTCTCTTATGATGATCAGAAGAAGCAAAAGTCATTGAATAATCGCCTCTCAAAAGCAGAGTCTGAAATTAATGGATTAGAGCGCGAGATCAAAAAAATAGATTATGAGCTAGCGGCAAACTATGATGAACTCGCTGCAAAACCAGAGTTTTTTAATAATTACCAAGCAAAGAAAAAGTCACTAGAAGAGTGGATGACTAAATGGGAAGATATCTCTGAGCAGCTGGATAAGTTCTAACTACCTTTAAGTTAATTTTAACCGCTATAGCTTATAGCTTGAGTAGATTTGAAGCGCTTAACAGCAATTTAAAACCAACTCATGCGTAAAATTATTATAGCCCTACTGGCTTTACTTATAATAGGTGGTGCTTTATACGGTGCAAAATTTCTTATTGATAATAAAGAAGTGCCTAAACCTCGAGTAAAAAAAGAGGTGAAAATTATCACTACAGATACTATTGTAAATTCTACCGTAGCTATCATTATTCCTGCAAATGGTAACTTACAAGCTAAGCGACGTGTGGAGCTTTTCTCTGAAGTAACTGGGATCTTTAAACCGACTGGAACACTGTTTAAAACAGGTCAAGAATATCGTGCTGGTCAGACCATGATTAGTATTGATAATACAGAGTTTTATGCTCAGGTTCAAAGTGCGCGTAGCAATTTAAATAATCAGATTACTGCTATTATGCCAGATTTGAGACTAGATTATCCTAATTCTTTTCCGCAATGGCAAGCTTATTTAGATGGGTTTAGTATGAACGGCTCTACTCCAGCTTTGCCTGAAGCTAAAGACGAAAAAGAAAAATACTTTATCACTGGTCGTAATATCTACACGACTTATTACAATATTAAAAATCTTGAAAATAGATTAGGTAAGTTTAAAATTAGAGCACCTTATAGTGGTGTCCTTACTGAGGCCTTAGTTACAGAAGGAACACTTGTGAGGAATGGACAACAACTAGGTGAGTTTATCCAAACAGGCACATTTGAACTGCAAGTAGCTATAAGCGGCAAATTTGCAGACCTATTAAAAGTAGGTGAGAATGTACAATTGCAAAACATTACTGGTAGTAAAATGTATACTGGAAAAGTAACTCGCATCAATGGGAAGATAGATCAAGCCTCACAGACAATAACTACTATTATAGAAGTAAGTCATCCTGACTTAAAAGATGGAATGTATTTAACAGCAAACCTACAGGCTCAAAAAATAGAAAACGCGATAGAATTAGATCGCAGTCTCCTGCAAAATGGCGAGCAGTTATTTATGGTTAATGATACCATCTTAGAATTGACCACAGTGAAACCAATTCATTTCTCGGATAAAACGGTTGTTGTTAAAGATGTGCCTGATGGAACAGTAATCATTTCAAAAATGGTTCCTGGTGCTTATGAAGGAATGATTGTGAAAACGGAATTACAAGCTCAAGCTGATAAGGGAAAAGCGGCATCTTCAAAACCAGAATCCAACTAGGCGATGAGAAAAATAATTACTTATTTCATAAAACATCATGTTGCGGTAAATGTCGTTATAGCTGCGTTTATAATATTTGGAATTTTAGGAGTTCTTTCTTTAAAGTCTTCTTTCTTTCCTTTAGTAGACTCTCAAACACTGACCGTAAGTGTCGTTTATCCAGGAGCTTCTCCACAAGAGATAGAAGAAGGAGTTGTTCTTAAAATAGAAGATAATCTCAAAGGTCTTGAAGGAGTTGATCGAGTAACATCTGCATCGCGTGAAAATGCTGGAACTATTACCGTAGAGATACTTAAAAGCTATGATATAGATTTTATGTTGCTTGAAGTGAAAAATGCGGTGGATCGTGTTTCATCATTTCCAGTAGGTATGGAGCCACTTGTAGTTGCAAAAAGAGAAAACGCTCGTCCTACGATTACATTTGCATTGAGTGGTTCTAATATACCGCTCAAGACACTAAAACAACTCGCTAGAGATGTAGAGAATGACTTAAGAGGAATAGAAGGGATTTCTCAAATCTCCATAGCTGGTTATCCAGCCGAAGAGATCGAGATCGCAGTTAATGAAAACACCTTACTAGGTTACAATCTCACTTTTCAAGAAGTGGCAGATGCGGTGGCAAATTCAAATATTCTTACCACAGGTGGGAATATTAAAACTGACGTTGAGGAATATTTGATAAGAGCAAATAACCGTTCTTATTATGGTGATGAACTAGACTATATACCAGTAAGAACAAGAGCTGACGGAACGACTATATTCTTAAAAGATGTCGCTAGCATAAAAGATCGTTTTTCTGAATCTCCTAATGCGACCTATTTCAATGGTGAACTAGCTGTAGAAATAACGGTGACGAGCACAAACTCAGAAGATCTTATTTCAAGTGCAGATTCTGTTAAAGAATATATAGAAGAGTATAATCAACGATTTACAAATGCTCAACTATCTGTTGTTAGTGATCGTTCTATAACTTTAAACCAGCGTACTGATTTACTAACAGAGAATGCTATAGTAGGAATGCTTTTAGTATTGTTGTTTTTATCGGTTTTCTTAAACACACGACTAGCTTTTTGGGTAGCTTTTGGGTTACCTATTGCTTTTTTAGGTATGTTCATTTTTGCAGGACATTTTGATGTTACTATAAATGTATTGTCGCTTTTTGGGATGATTATCGTGATAGGAATACTCGTGGATGATGGGATTGTTATTGCTGAGAATATATACCAGCATTACGAGAAAGGAAAAGACCCTATCACAGCAGCAGTTGATGGAACAATGGAAGTGATTCCACCTATTTTGAGCGCTATTATAACTACTATTCTTGCTTTTTCTACTTTCTTGTTTTTAGATGGAAGAATAGGAACTTTTTTTAGTGAAGTCTCTATCATTGTAATATTGACTTTATTGGTTTCACTTGTAGAAGCTCTAATTATATTGCCAGCTCACTTAGCACATTCCAAAGCTCTAAAAGCTCAAGATAAAAAGCCTAAAACTGGTTTTGCCGCCGCATTTCAAAAAATGAGAGTGATAAACGAGTATGGTGATAAGTTTATGAACTGGATGCGTGATAAATTATATGCTCCAGCTTTGAGATTTACACTCAATTATAAACTTCTTGTATTCTCCTTTTTTATAGCTGCTTTTATTTTAACCATAGGAGCAATAGGTGGAGGAATTGTAGGTAGATCTTTGTTTCCTCGGGTTTCAAGTGATCGGGTTTCGGTTAATTTATCCATGCCTAACGGGACAGCACAACATATAACAGATTCCATCATTTCTTCAATTGAAGACAAAGCACTTATCGTTAATAAAGAATTGAGCGAGGAGTATTTAAAAAGCGAGATTTATGGAGATACGACTGAGCTGTTTGAGAATATTATTAAGTCTCAAACGTCCTCATCGTCTGCAAGTTTATCTATTAATCTATTGCCAGGAGAAAACAGACCAGATGTTTTAAATACTAATATAATCGCTAACCGATTGCGAGAATTGGTAGGTAATGTTCCAGGTGCTGAGAGCTTGACCTTTGGTTCTGGAGGAAACTTTGGTGGTAGTCCTATATCCATTTCTCTGTTAAGTAATGATATCAAAGAATTAAAAGCTGCCACTGCAGAGTTGAAGGAGATTATGGAACAAAATCCGCTGTTGAAAGATATTGAGGATAATGATCCAGCTGGTATTAAAGAAATCCAATTAGAACTTAAAGAAAATGCCTATGCACTAGGTTTAAATTCTAGAATAGTCATGTCTCAGGTTCGTGCCGCATTTTTTGGTAGAGAAGCACAACGATTCCAGCGTGGACAAGATGAAATAAGAGTTTGGGTGCGATATGAGTTAGAAAATCGTAATAGCATTAAAGATCTCGATGAACTAAGAATTACAACGCCGTCTGGTGAACGTGTACCATTAAGAGACATTGCTAGTTATAACATCGCTCGTGGAGACGTAGTCATCAATCACTTAGAAGGAAGAAGAGAAATTCTGCTTACTGCAGATTTAAAGGATCCTGAATCGAGTAATACAGATATAATAGATGAGATCAAAGAAAATGTCATACCAGAACTACAGAAAAAATATCCGACTATTTCTCCTAATTATCTAAGTGGCCAAGCTCGAGAACAGCAAAAAATAACAAGTAGTGCTGCTATTCCAGGATTAACAATATTATTGTTGATTTACTTCGTGATCGCATTCACCTTCCGTAGTGGAACCCAGCCTATCATGCTTATTCTATTGATTCCGTTGAGTTTTACAGCAGTCGTATGGGGACACTGGATTCATGGTTTTTCAGTAAATATTTTATCCATGCTAGGAATTATTGCACTGATAGGAATTATGGTGAATGACGGTCTCGTGCTCATAGGTAAATTCAACTCTTTAATAAAAGAAGGACTCGAATTTGATGAGGCACTTTTTGAAGCTGGGAAAAGCCGGTTTAGAGCTATATTTTTAACCTCTATTACAACTATAGCTGGATTAGCTCCACTGTTACTAGAAAAAAGCCGTCAAGCACAATTCTTAAAACCTATGGCAATATCTATTTCTTACGGAATAGGAATGGCGACGATATTGACCTTGTTATTATTGCCGCTTTTCTTAAGCTTTGGGAATAATGTAAAAGACTTTATTAACTGGTTACGTATTGGTGAAAAATTAGAGAAAAAAGAATTAGCTAGTATCGTTAAGGAACAAGAAGAACTAAAGGGAAATGATGAAGCATAGATTATTTTATGGACTTATTGCTTTGGTGTATCTCGCTTTTGCGAAAGCGGACGCACAACAAAGTTTAGAGTCACTATTAACTCGTGAGCAAGCTGTAGAGTTAATGCTAGAGAACAATTACGGTATTAAAATCGCTAAGAATACACAAGCAATTGCCGAGAATAATACCAATATATTGAATTCAGGATACTTACCTAGCTTGCAAGGAACAGCAGGAGCTTCTATAGATGAAAATGATTCAAAAACTGATTTCAACGGTGCACTAGATCAAAATGGAAGCCCTAGAAATGACATTGAAATTAACAATGCTCAAACCACACAATACAATGCTGGATTGTCTATTAATTATACACTTTTTGACGGATTAGGTCGATTGTATAATTACAAAAGACTTCAAGAGCAATATCAACTCAGTCAGTTACAAGCACGTTCAACAATAGAAAATACTACCGTGCAATTAATGAGTGTCTATCTTGAAATTGCTAGACTTACAGAAAATGTAAAGGTGTTTGAACAAAGCCTAGACGTTTCTAAACGCAGGGAAACGCGTGCTCAATATCAGTTTGATTATGGACAGGTAAATAAACTAGAAGTGCTCAATGCGAGAGTTGATATCAATACAGATAGTATTAATTTACTCAATGCACAACAGGTGCTGCGCAATACTAAACGCGATTTGAATCTTTTATTAAATCGTGAGTTAGAAGCACAATTTGCCGTAGATACTACTATTGTTCTACAAAATATGTTGGTGCTAGATAGCTATCTAGAAAAAGTTGCAGAGAATAACGTTAGAATGTTGCAAGCAGAAAGCACCTTGCAAATAAGCGATTATGACATTAAAACTACTAAAGCTTTAATGTTACCGCGTATAGGATTGAGTGGTTCTTATGGATGGAATCAATCACAGAATCCGCCTAGTGCCTTTTTTCCTGCGACGACTAGAACAAGTGCAAATGTTGCAGTAGGTGCAAATCTAACTTGGGATATTTTTGATGGTGGACGTACCATTACCAGTTTGCGCAATACAAAAATCGCTTATGAAAACGAGGCTCTTTTTAAAAGCCAGCTGGAGCAAGAAGTAGCTCGAGATATTGCAAATGCCAAAGGGGATTATGAAAATGCACTTGCCATATACAGAATGCAAGAGCAAAATGTAATGACTAATCAAAGCAATTTTGAGCGCACACAAGAGCGTTTTAAACTAGGTCAGGTAAGTAGTATTGAGTTCAGACAGGCACAAGTGAATTTATTAAACGCCGTAACGGTTAAAAACCTAGCTAAGTATGACGCAAAGCTTGCCGAGTATCAATTGCTACAACTGGCTGGTCAAATATTGAACGTGTCACTATGATAGAGCACTTCTTTATGTGTCCACATTGCTGGCAGGAGATTTCTATGTTGCTCGATCCAGCTTATTCACAAACTTATGTAGAAGATTGCGAGGTATGTTGCAATCCTATCGAGTTACAAGTAGGATTTGAAGAAGGCGAAATGACTGTGTTTGAGGCAAGAGAAATAGGACAGTAGATTATTATTATTTTTATCTTGTGTAAACATTAAAACCAATGTATATTTGCAGCCCATTAAAACTGGAAGTTGTCAGAGTAATGCACTGAAGTTGAAAAACAAGTGACTTAAGTTTTATATATCGCGGGATAGAGCAGTAGGTAGCTCGTCGGGCTCATAACCCGAAGGTCACTGGTTCGAGTCCAGTTCCCGCTACTAAGTAAAAGCCGATTCATTTCTGAATCGGCTTTTTTTCTATGTTGAGTTTTAAGTCTCTTATAAAAGTGTCTCTAGGAACAAATAATAATTTGACAAGTCTTAAACTTGAAAAATACTTAATAAATTTAAATTGTGATGCAAGCGATAATTCTTGCAACGATTAACTCTCTAATTTCGACAGTTCATTTGTTCTGAGAGGTATACGGTCTTGTAAAATAGGTTTTTACTTTTAAATCTTTAGCTATTTTATGATGTTGGGCAAACTATTTACCATTATCAAAAGTGATAGTTTTAATCCAGCAAGCGTTGAAATTGGTGAGTTTTCTACTCATCTTTCCGTAAACCTTTTCAGCACTCTTACTCTTCAATTTTTCTATCATCGTTACTAGAGTCGTTCTATCTGTCATAACCAATAGCGCTAATTAATGGTTGCTTCCCATCATAAGGTCAACCTCTATACCACCTATTCGCGAACGTGTTTCAACAACTTCGGGGCGTTTATCTATGCCTATTCTGCGCTTAATTACTCCACGTCGATCTTTTACATTATTACGTTTTTGTCTGCGACGAGTGTGACGCAAATGTTTATAGAGATTCTTATAATCCGAATGATCTCTGTGGTAACTATGTTTTGTCATCCATATCAATTTATAGATGGTCTCATGGCTAACACATGTTTTCAGATTCTTTTGATAATCGCTTGGCAATCAGCTCTAGACTCCATTTCTCATGTATCATAAGTCCTGCGATGCGTCTCTTCATTTGCTTTGTTAACAAGATCTGCTTTGGCTTTCTATAATTTTATATATGTGATTACTTTTTAAATTTTGACTGAGATAGACTTTGTTCTAGTTAATTCAAATCCACCCAATTACTACCATCATATAATCTTAATTTATGAGCGCTGGCATCATAATAAACATCTCCTTCGTTAGGAAGTGCAGGTGCAGTTCCTGGTTTAATATTTATTGATTTCTCTATTGTTACAGAACTATTGTTTTCCAAAGTCATTGCTTTGTTTCCTCCACTAATTAATTCAACAACACCTCTTTCTGCAGGATGTCCGATCTGTAGAGTATTTGTAACATTATTGTGTTGGAAGATACCTTTCATATTACTTCCATCATAGAGACGTAATGCTGTATGAATTCTTGAAGTGCTGGAATCGTCATTATCTATTCGTATTGCAGTTGTGGCATTTTGATCTTTCACAACGTGTAAGATATCATTTGGAGAGTCATCATCTCCTCCTACAGCGACTAAATTCCTTTGTGAAATAAGAAACGGAGGTTCTGTAATAGAGCTGCTTTTATTGAAAATCGAAAAATTAGATTCGGCTAGTGTTGGACTGTTTGCTACAGCTATGAACCAATCTTCTGATTGTCCTCTTAAGAGCATGCTTTCAAAATCTCCATCAAAATAATCTATACCACCTCCTATTTCTATATCGCTACTTACCTTTAATAAATCGTTTGTAGATGATCCACCTATATTTTCTCCTATTGTTAATTGTCCTTCTGGAGAGTTAAGAGTCATACGGTTTATATTATTTGTTTTAAAAATAATATCTTGATTTGTAGTGGTGCCAAAAAACTTAGTAGGATCAATATTAGAATTACCAGATGTACTCCAGTCAACGGGTTCATCAATTAAACGTACCCATTTAGTTCCATTCCAATAATAAAACCCAGGTGTAACATCGCTTATTGTAGAGGTATTATATAAAAGTAAACTCACCTCTTCAGTTCCATTGACAGAGGTAACATCAGTAGTGCTCGATAATGACACTCTAGGTATTAATATTCCTGATGTTTCACTGGTTATATCTAAAATCGAACTTTCATTAGGGATAATAGTACCAATTCCAACTTGAGAGATTGCTTGAAAATTTATTGTTATAAAAATCAGACAAGTTAAAACTAAAGTATATGTAGGGATGTATCTTTTCATTATGTTTTAATTTAAATCATTCCAAATAGAACCATTATAAACTCTTAATTTTTGATCTGTTATGTCATAGTAAACATCACCTTCAATTGGGTTTAAAGGTATAGGTCCAGGTTTAATGTTCATTAAACTTTGAATTGTTACGGAGCTGTTTTTTTCTAATGTCATTGTTTTAATACTGTTGCTAATTAATTCTACAATGCCTGTTGTTTCAGGATGTCCAATCTCCAATATATTTGTAGAGTTATTGTGTTGAAAAGATCCTTTTAATTGATCTCCATCATATAGTCGTAATGAAGTATGAGGAGTTATTGATGATCTTGATTCGTCGTTATCTATTCGTATTGTAGTTGTTAGGTTTTTATCTTTTACCACATGTAAGATATCCTTAGGATTAGTATCACCTCCTCCGATAGCAATAAAATTATCCTCAGAAATAAGAAATGGAGGGTCTTCAAAAGTATTGTCACTTCTAGAAAACATAAAATACGAATCTGAGGTTTGTACCTTATTAAAACTAGCCAAAACCCAATCCTGGGACTGACTTCTTAATTCTATATTTTCAATACCACCATCAAAATGAACAGATCCACCTCCGACTTCTACATCACTAGATATCTTTAACAAAGCATTATCTGACGATCCTATAATATTCTCTCCTACTATTAATTGACCTTGTCTAGAATTAAGAACCATGCGATTTACATTATTTGTTTTAAAAATAATATCTTGGTTAGGAAGTAAGGTGCCTAAAAAAATAGTGTTTTGACTAATATTAGAATTACCTGTTAAACTCCAGTCTCCTGTGTCTATGTTGCTTATTTTTAACCACTTGGATCCGACCCAATAATAGAATCCAGGTGTAACATCATTAATAGTTGCGGTATTATATAAAAGTAAACTGACCTCTTCTAATCCGTCTATAGTGTTTGTGTCTGTGGTGCTTGTTAATGAAATTCGCGGTATTAATATACCCGATGTGTTACTTTTTATGTCTAGTGCAGAGCTTTCATTTGGTGTAGAGGTGCCAATACCAATTTGAGAAATCGCATTAAAATTTATTATAAAAAACAATGTACTAGCTAAAACTAGCTTTATGTTTAAAGAATTTATACGTAGGTTTATTCTCATTAATTAGCGATTAATATGACTTATATCAAATAATAATTCGAAATCTACTAATAATATAATAATGATAAAGTAATTTTATAGGCACGCTTTAAAAAAAACGACAAAATAAATATTTACCCGTTTAAATGTGTAAACTTTTATTATTAAATTATTGTTCTTCTATATCTGATTTTTTATTACTTATGGCATAAAAATATAAAGAGTGCGCATCAATTTTTACATCAAAAATATCTTCAATCGTTTTTTGTATTTATTGAATACGTGGATCATTAAATTCTAATACATCTCCAGTATCTGTTAAGATAATATGATCATGTTTTCCATCAAAAAATGATTTCTCATACTGTGTTACGTTATCACCAAATTGATGCTTACGGACTAAGTGAGATTCTAATAAAATATCCATCGTGTTATACAGTTTAGCGCGGCTAACACGATAATTTTTATTTATCATTTTCTTATAGAGGTTTTCTATGTCAAGATGTTTATCTGTGTTATATATTTCTTCTAGAATAGCATATCGTTCCGGTGTTTTACGATACCCTTTCTCATCGAGGAATGAAGTGAATCTATCTTTGATGATCTTAAAACTACTTATACAAGCCATATAACTGTTACTTACGATTATTTAATTTCATTTGTCAAAATACCTTAGTCGTAGAGATAATTAAAAGACTCCTCTAAATCTTAAAGAAGAGCCTTTTAACCTCAAACAAATCAAAAAATATTATTCAAAACTGGTTTCGTTTTCGTTAGGATTGTATCGGTAATTGAATGTATAATTACGTCCACCTGCAGGATCAGAACTGTCCTGATTTAGATAATAACTTAATATTTCAATTTTTGCATATCTATCATCTCTAGTTTTTATTATTAGAATTTTCCCAGGAATAGGAGATACAACATTAGTCGCAAAATTATAGTTATACCAGCCGTTGTCACTTCCCGTTGGTACTGCAAACGCAGTGTCAGCATCTTGTGTGAAGGTGAGTCCTTCAATATTAGTAACGCTATTAAATGTTCCAGTAGTTATTGCTGCTGCTGCATTTCCATTGCGCACTGGTTCATCTGTAGTACCAGTTGTTATTCCTCCGTTTATTGCAATTGTGGTTCCTCTAAATGCTATGTCCCAATCGGTTTCACTAGTAGTTTCCATTCCTGTTGAGAAATCAAATTTCGTAAAGTCACCACCTACTGGCTGACCTTGGCCACCAGTTTGTGGAGCAGCTAAATTTTCTACTAGTTTTGATTCTACGGCATCTCTAGATGGTCCATTGTCATCATCAGATTCACAGGAAGTAAAGCCTATGAATAGTATAGCTATTGCTAGAGTTTGTAAAGTTTTAATAGTTTTCATAATAATTAATTGTTTAAAAGTTATAGTTGAGTTTAATAAATCCTTGAATTCCTGGTAGATTAGGAATGTTGTTATCTCTGTAATTTAGGAGGTTATTTGCACCTATTTGTAATCTGAAATCTTTATAAAATTCTTTACTGGCAGCTATATTAGAAGTCACATAGCCATCTATAAAACTACTATCATAACTATCTATAAGTCCATTCCCATTGGTGTCAAAAAGTGCATACCTGCTCCGCCATAGTAGCCGGATATTAAAATCAGTATTCCATTCAGGGATTTCATAAAACATTTTTAAATTACCGTTGTGCCGTGAGCGGTTTACAAGTCCAAAATACTCTGACTTGTTCACCGCCACGGTCTGGTTACTTTGCGCATCTCGCGCAAATACTTCACCGTTTTCAACGAGTTGTTCTTTTGATTTATCAAAGGCATATAAAAGCTGGTATCCAGCACTAAGTCTTAAATTTTTAGTCATTTTATAATTAGTGTTGATCTCTAATCCTTGAGTGTATATCTCATCAAAATTGACATAACTAAAAACATTTTGCCCATTAATTTTACGAGCGATAATACGTGTGTCGATCAAGTTCGTAAAATCATTTCGGAAAAAATTAACCTCACTATTCCATTTTCCTTTCATATAAGTTATCCCTAGATTGTAACCTATAGAACTTTCGGCTTTGAGCGGTTCATCCAGCTGATTTAATGGTACGACTACATCTAGAATCTGTCCTTGAGCCTGGAGCTGTTCTAACTTGTCAACGGCTACATTATATCCTAGAACTGTATAACCTACCGCGCTGTTTGTGAAATCAAAGTATAATTGCCTAAAATCTGGTGCTTTAAAGCCGTAACCTACGGAGCCTTTTAGGGCTGTTTTTTCATTAATCTCATATCTAGCAGCCAGCTTTGGACTCAATTGGTCGCTGTACTCTGAGTGATTATCGTAGCGTGCACCGGCTATAATGTTGAGTTTTTCTGTAGGATTCACATCCCATTGTGCATAGATGTATTGAGAATTAAAATTGACAACTTCATCAAAGAATGTGCGGTCTAATTGATCAAATTGTAGACCTATTCCGGCTGTTATTTTTCCCGCTTTCGCGAAAGCGTAACCACCTCTAATCTCAGGTCTTAATAATCTCTGGTCAAAATTACTATCTGAGAAAACTTCACTTGTTGCTGCATTAACTAATTGCTCCGTGGCTAGATAGTTTGTGTAGTAAAACTCATATTCAAATTTTAGATTTTCATTCCATTTATTATTCAGCCTAGCATGAGCATTCCATTCACGTTCTTGTGTATCTCCTTCAAATGTATTTCCGTCAAAGTTGAAACCTGCTTCTTGTGACTGGTCGTAGAATCTCGTTGAGGTAAATAAGTTTATAGAGGTCAGTAGTTAATTGCTTATATTGTATGTCAATAAATACAGCTATTTATGGATATTTTTAAAGGTCAAAATCTTCTAGAGTTCTCTGATC
>JALZUY010000242.1 GCA_023301395.1 Nonlabens sp. | reverse complement strand
ATTAATGTAACGAATCAAGAGGTCCTTTATAACTTACCTAGCGTTCCAGAAGAAAGTGCACTGGATTATATCCAAAATCCAGCAAACAATATTAGTATCAATCCTAAGTATAAATGGGTTCAAGGGTTCTTTGGAACACAGACGCCACAATACACGCCACTAACTACAGGTGATATCCCCATTTTTGGAGTAGGAATGGAAATCAACCCAGGTAGTTTCATATTGTCGGCAGCTGTAGGGAAATCACAACGAGCTATAGAACCAGATATTTCATTAAATATTCCAGGTGCTTATGAGCAAAGTATTACCATGGCACGTATAGGTCTAGGAAAGTTAGAAGGGTCTAAATTTACCGTAAACGTAGTGCGAGTTAGAGATCATATCAATTCTGTTACTGTAGATCCAGTAGGAATAGAACCTATTGAAGGTGTAACAATATCACCGTATGCAGAGTTTAAAATCTTCAAAAAACTACAAATACGTACTGAGACTGCAGGTTCTATTTATACCAGTGATTTATTTAACAATGGTACTATTGATGAAGAATACGTTACTGCGGTAGAAGACTTTATTACCATTAATGCCAGCTCCACTGCAGATTTTTCACATAACTCTCGCATAGACTGGAAAGGTGATAAATTCCAGATAGGAGGAGAAATACAATATATAGGTCCAGGATTTTTACCAGTAGGCTATCGTTTTGTAGAACGTGATATCCTTGATTATAAAGTAAATACTGGAATGAAACTATTTAAAAATAAAGTGAATCTTACGGGAACTTTTGGAATAAGGACTAACAACTTAAATAATACCAAATTATCATCTTCAAGACGTGTGATTTCAAACGCAAATCTATTTGCTCAAATTACGGAATCCTTTTCTCTCAACGTAAATTACAGCAACTTCGGCTTCAATAATGATGCAAACATATTAAACCAGCGTATAGAGTTGGTAAACAATTCTATTACCGTTTCACCTTCATACACAATTAAAAGCGAGAAATATATGCATTTGATTGCTGGAAATGTGGCACTTAATAGTTTTGAGCAGTTTGATGTGGTTAGTAACGCATTCGCAAAAGCGGAGAACTCCACATACTCAGTCAACTACAATCTTTCCTTTTTAGAAATGCCTTTAAACATAGGCCTGCAAGGTATTTATCTTGAGAATCAATTACCTACCGGTGATTTTACCATGCTCAACTATGGATTTATAGCGAGTTATAAAATGCTGGATAAGAAGTTAACGCCATCTATTGGATTCAATTTTGCTCATGTAGATGTTCCAGGATTTACTACTGATTATAGGAAAAATTTGAACTTGAGACTAGGTTATAAATTGACTAAAAAGCTGCAGTGTAAACTGCAATATCGCTATACAAACTTTAGATATGGAAATTCTAGACCTGGTGGTGCACTGGATCAAAATAGAGTTCAATTCTCTATTCAACAACGATTTTAAATTACAGGATTATGAAAAAACTATTGTTATTACTCGTCTTCTTTACTTGCTGCAATTGGACACAAGCCCAACTACAAGCAACTCTTAATGTTGATTCAAATCCCACTCCAGAGTTGAGTGAATGGGTGAATCGCAACAATCTTGCAATTTTAACGGTAACTAATCCTACTCCAGGATTATTAGTAGAATACCGTATTAAAGTAAGTTTATTACTAGATGGTGATGTAAAGTTAATGACTGATGAGACCGTTCCTTACATGGAGGCAGATTTTGGTACAGAAACTTTTCTTGCTGATGAGTTAATCCCGTACAATGCAGTACAATTTGTAGATACCGGTTTTAGGGACCAAATATCACGAACTGGAATGTTACCACCAGGTTCTTATAGTTTTTGTGTAGAATTACTGAATCGTGAAGGTCGTGGATTAACCCAACCTGAGCAGATCTGTCGCCCTATGATCATCACAGATTATCAAATGCCAGAATTACTTTCACCTGTAGACGGAAAAGTGATTGATCCATTATTAATCAATAGCTTAATGTTTCAATGGACGCCACTAGTTCCTGTGCCAGACGCTATGACAGGAATCACTTACCTAATCGCTGTAAGTGAGGTGCAAAAAGGACAAACTCCTAGTCAAGCCTTTAGTGTTAATTATCCGATTATTGAAGAAGAAGTAACCATAGGCACTCAATTTATATGGCCACTAGATATACCAGCACCAGATGAAGATCAACAATATGTCTGGGGAATTAAACCTATGACTAGAGAAGGAAATACCTATCGTTCACAAAATAATGGCTTTGTGGATTATGGCGTTTTTATGATACGTGGAAATAATAAAAGTGGTGATGCTGATGATATCGTGAACACCAAAGATGGTAGAGTTCAAGATGGTGTCATTTTCAATTGCAAAATAAATCCTATTGATTTAAGTGACGAACTGTTTTTTATAGAAAATGGAGATATTACTACTGTTGATTTGCATGGAATAAGCATCATACAGAATCAATTCTGGATGCAAGTTACTGGTGCAATAGATCCTACAAAATATCAATTAGTTACTTCTATAGATTGGGGCTGTACTCATTCTATGGATATTGTTCCATTTAATACTGCATCAAAGATTCATGATTATAACAACAGCGGTGATAATAGCATTACTAGTGCCACGAGTATTAAGATAAATATGGAGTTGCGTCCTATAGCGCCTGGTTTAGCACCTTGTAATATAGAAATCATTAAGCTTTTAAATGATCCTTCTAGAGGTCAGGACGATATTATAGACTACTGTAATGTCCCTTTGCCTTTACTTAAAGATCATGTAGTCATAAGAAGACATGATATGCCTCTAGTAGAAAACCATATTCTCTTTGATGGATTAGATCAATCCACCACAGCTTTTTTTACACATAATAACATCACAAATACAGATGACTATATCATTGATTATATGATTATCGATCATTCAGATTATCAAAGTCTTTCGGGTGGTGTTTCAATAGATCCATATAAAAATACTGCTGAAAACGGTGCGCTCTTACCTATACCTGACTCTTATTGCGTGCGTATGCGAGTGCGAAAAAAGTCAAATTGGGAAGTACTCTGTTTGTTTGAATTTTGTTTACAAATGCCAGAGGATTTGAAAAATGAAATGGAAGATGAATTAATGATAGGTGATTTTAATTCTGGCAATCAAAAAAAGGAACCAAAATTAAAATGTAACAACAAAGATCCTGAGGATTTAAAACAATATTTAACCATTACAAATGATTCTAACCCAAGTAATCCTTTCTTTTACACGATCACTGATTTAATGCAATTAGGAAATGCTTTTCAAATTCAAGTACTAGGTGGAATATATCCTGGAACTTATCGCGTAGAGAAGACTATTAAATGGAGTACGTATAACTTCGACACAAAAACAAGTTATAATAGTAGTTCGGCAGTATTTGATTATAGTAAAAGTCTTTATGCAGAGTTAAAAAAGGATTTACCTGATCAAATATGTTTTCAAATAGACCTTATCAAAATAGATGGACAGGAAGTAGTTTGTACAACTAATTTATGTATTGATAACATATATCCTGAAGACTATGAACCACCAAAAGATGACGATACCACTTCAAATGATGATACTACAGATGATGACGATCAGACTGACGAAGAAGATATCCCTATAGATAGTTGTGATTGCGATCCAGAGTCAGTAGACACCTCTGCATTGCATTTAGTTTTAGGAAAGACCGACCACCTTAAAAACTTAACTATTTACGGACTCGATGATTTAAGAAATGATTTTATAGATTGTTCTCAAAACGGTGATCTTGCAGTAGGTGATACTATAGCAACCTCTGTTTTGTGGCATGATGGTTATTCAGCACACGGAGAAGATAATACAGACAGTGACTTTTACATCTATAATAATGGTGTCTATCCATTAGAAGAGCAAGATGACATTTGTGTTTACTTTCTTATTACAAAAGCAGATGGAAGTACTTGTGAACAGGAATTTTGTATTCCAGTTCCAGAAGAATTTAAACTAGAAAACATGCCTTGCGAGTGTGATGAAGATACTGCCGAAGTGGAACCAGTACTCACCTTATTAAGACCTGATGCTGTAGCTGAACCAAGAGAAATACTTTTTGGTGGAATTATAGCTTATAGAGATTACTTGTTAAGTTGTAATAGCGATTATAGCCTTGCCACTCATTCTATGGAAGTAACCATCAATTGGGATGATGAACATAATGCGGAATCCATTGACAACTCTGGTCCTTTTACTCATACTTACGATAGTGATGAATATCAAATTCCAGAAGAACTTTGTGTTACTTTTTCAATTGCGCCTCTTTTCCCATCTAGTGAAGGAGAAGCTTGTGACACCATGATTTGCTTACCTGTACCTGAAGAATGGTTGGAGCTCAACACACCTGCGGTAGGCGATGGAGATCTCGCTGCTGGAGATTCTCTCTTTGCTGGTGAACACGTTGATGGTCAAGGAGAATTTGAAATTATAGTAGATACAATAACAGGTGACGGACCATTCTCAGGAACTGGAGTTACACATATTCCATGGTTGCTGGCAAACGTCGCTGTAGAATTCACAGACATCACCGTTGATGCAGATGCTAATCTAGTATCTGGAGAGATCACTGTTGTTGTTGCAGATACAGCTCCTGTTTATCCTTATGGATGTGTAGGAATGGGACATGATAATGCTGAGGATATTCAAGCCTGGTTAACTACTGATGGCGCAATCGTAGATTATACTCCAGCCTTACCATTTCTAGCACCATTAGAAGCTCCATTTGGGATCAACTTTCCAAGCGGAGATATCATCGCTGTGAGTTCGATGGTTTTTAAACCTACCAAATCAGAATTCAATCTTTTAGTGATCAAACAATTTGAGCCCGATGTAAATCCAGATCAAGTACTAGGTTTTAAAGCTTGTGATACTGACTTCCATCTTGCAGCTCCAGTATGGCCACCAGAACGTTTAGAATTACTTGAGGATATCACCTTAGGAAATGTCAATAATAAAATCACATTCACTTTTAAAGCACCAGTACCTGGAACGAATCCTGGTTGTTATATAGAATGGGGAAGCACTGGAATTACTAACTATGCTGTAGAGCTAGATGTTGATTTTACTAGAGAATGGCTAATTCCAGTAGATGAAATCGATGGAACTGAAAAATCTACCGCAAACCTAGTAGGTATGGGCGTTGCATGGGATGGATTAGTACTAACGGGTAATCTTGAAGAATCAATACTATCTGCTACTATTCCTAATCCAGATGACGGAACACCTACAGATACAGGTGCTCACGATTTCATTATCCTTGCCGATGAAATAGCCATGGACATGGCAGATACTTTGAATACACCAGGTATGACCTTTCCTCCTATTTATACTGGTGAAACTTCCAATCTATTTAGAGGTTTTTATATGGATGAGTTAACCGTAAAATTCTCACCTAACAAGATGAACACACCAGGTGGAGATCCTATAGAAGTAAGTATTAATGATATGATTATTGACAACACGGGAATCACGTTAACTGCTGAGGCAGAAAATCTTATTGCATTTGGTGGTGCCGAAGTTGGAGATATGGTGGCGAGTATAGACCGAGTTTATCTTGAGATCCTTTCCAGTAATTTTGTAGAAGCTGGAGTTGAAGGACGTATTGCTATTCCTGTAAATGAAGGAAATGGGCTTGACAATTCGCTAGCCTACACTGCCCTATTTAATAATCCGCTGGATCCTGCTTTGAACAATAATTTTCAAATTATACTAGAGCCAGATCAACCTATACAGAATGACCTTTTTGGTGGTGGACAGTTCACTCTTGATGAAACTTCTAATCTAACTGGATATTTTGATAAGGATAAAAAGACCTTTACCATGGATCTTAATGGTGATTTTGCTTGGGAAGATGCAACTGTAGGACCAGTTGATCAAATCAATATGGAACTCGGTTTTGAAGGTTTAGGTTTTGATTACGATAGTAGCCTTGCATCTAATAAGTTGACCTTTGATCAAGGAACATGGGCATTTGCAAGTCCACAGAAAAAGGTGGCAAACTTCCCTGTAACTATTGAAGAGATTGATTTTATTCAAATGCCTACTACTGGTAACCAGTTAATGCATGGTAAACTCATGTTTGATGTGATATTCAACTTATCTGACAAAATAGGTGGTCGATCTACCTTAGGAATAGAAGGTGCTATTTCAGATACTAAACTCAGTGGTGGAAAAACTTTTGATCCTGAATTGATAGGTGCTGTCGTTGATGAAATTCACATCTCTGCAGACATGGCTGCTGTTAAAATAGACGGCTCATTATTTTTAAGAGCAAATGATCCAACCTTTGGAAATGGATTTCTAGGAACACTAGATGCCGAATTTAAAGCTGGTGGAATAAAAGTAGAAGCACTTGCAGAGTTTGGTAACACCACTTATGGTCATACTGGACCTTATAGATACTGGCGTGTAGAGGCAGCAGCTACTTTCCCTGCTCCAGGAATCACCTTTTTACCAGGAATGGCCTTTAGAGGTTTTGGTGGTGGCGCTTTCAAAAATATGATTGCTACACCAGATGGAAGTGATTTTACTTTCACTCCAGAATATGACCAACTAGGATTCAGAGCAAATGCGGTTCTTGCCACAACTCCTAAAGAAGAAACTTTTAATGCAGATGTAGGTTTGCTAGCTGCATTTTCTGGTAGTGGTGGAATGACAAATATTGCCTTTACTGGAGATTTCTATGTAGGTGCAAAAATAGTAGATCGCAGTAAAGCAAAAATAGATGGCGCCGTAGGAGTTAGTTATAACTTCCCAGATAAGCACTTTCTATTAACTGCGGCTGTGAACATTAACGCACCACCTATAACTACTCCATCGCCTATGAATTTGATTCTAGATATAGATGGTAAAAAGAATGAATGGTTCTTTAAATTTGGAGTTCCAGATTATCCTAATACCGTAAATGTTAGTGGAGTTACTTTATACGAGTATCTCATGTTTGGTAACAAAATCCCTAATCCAGGAGGTTTTACAAGCACTTTTGAAACTAATTACTATAATGCGGTTGGAAATTATCCTTATGCAGGAACTACAGGAGCTGGTGGTGTAGGTGATGATACTGCTCAAGGAAAAGGTTTTGCACTAGGAATAGGGTTCATGTTTGATAAAGGTGGAGAATACGAAATCACCAACTTTGGTAGCGGTGAAAAGAAACATGTTTTAAACTGGGACTTATCTGCTGGAGCAGAGTTGCATTTATCATACATGCAATATGTAGGAAGTTGTGGAGGCTATACTCCATTAGGGATAAATGGCTATCGAGCAAAAGGCGGATTAGGTATGTATGGTACAGCCAGTGCCGGAGTAACTCGTTATAAAAAGAATGGTAGTACTAAATGGAATATTAATATCGCTTCTATAAAAGCAGGTGCGTGGATTACTGGAGAATTTCCTAAACCAGTTTATGCAGCTGGAGCTGTCGAAGGTGAAGTAGGTTTATTTGATGATTTAATTTCGTTTGACTTTTACCAATCTTTTGAATATGGAACTTACTGTACTAATTCTGTAGGATCTGCTGGAGCGCCAGTAACACAAGGAGATGCCGCAGCTGAACAGCAAAATGCACTCATCACTTATGTTAAGGCGAGTCCAATTGCTGATTTCCCCTTAGACCAACCTATCATAGCTAAATTTGGTTTGAATCCCGATGAAGTTTTTGATGTAAGTGAACAGCAATCTAATGGAACCGTGGAAATGCGCACCTTTAGATTGATGACAACTGTAACACTAAAAATTGAAAATGAGAGCACTAATACATGGGATCCTATAGCCATAAAAGAATCTCAAAACAATCTAGGAGAATACCTTTATATTCAAAAACCACCTATGGGATCAATGGCTGCAGGACCTGCAATTATGATGTCTCCAGCACCTAGTTTTGGATTATTAGGTGTTGCACCAGCAGCATCTATGTATGTATCCTCACCAGCCATGGGAATATCTGGTGTGACACCTGCAGCAGCAGCAGCAGCAGGACCTAGTGGCGTGACCTCTTATCCCGTAACACCTAGCAGCGACTATGATGATTTACCGCCAGATCCAGATCCTGTTGTGAATAATCTAGAAGATAATCGTAGGTATAAATTCACTGTAATCGCAAGCTTACAAGAATACAATGGTACTAGCTGGGTTTTTGCCTTTAAAAATGATGGAACACCAGTAACTCAAACTATAGTTAAAACCTTTAGTACCGGTCCTTTGGTTATGGTATCTGCTGGCGCTGCAACATTTTAAAATGAAAGACATGAAAAAATATCCATCAATCATATTTATAGGTTTTTTGTTTTTAGTTTCTGCTTTCGCAAAAGCGCAACAAGAACCAACAACAATAATTAAAACCAAGGGAAGGTTTATTAATAATAGCGTAGAGCTACGGTTTTTCCCGGATCGTAAAAGCACAATGAATCTTGCATTTAAATCTGGTTTTATAATAGAACGTGCTACTGGAACCGCAAGTAATTTTGCTGAGATAGGTCGCACAGTTCCTTTTACTGAAACCCAGTGGCAAGAAGCAATGACTATCGCTAGGAGTGAGGAAGAACGTAATGAAATAGAGTTGGCTCAAGACTTTTACTTGGATATTCTAGCAGGTAGCGGTGGTTCTATGGACTTTACTAGTGGAATCGCTGATCTTAAAAATCAAAAAGCTGCAGAGGACTTTCAATTGATGATTTCCTTACTAACGGCCATTAAAAACCCAGTAGCCGCAAAAGGTCTAGGATTCTCATACATAGACACTAAGATTCAAAATGGTATCGACTACACTTATAGAATAAAATTAGTAGAAGAATCTGCTATCTATAAAACGGTATCATCACCATTTCAAATAAAAGCATCAACAAATGGTAATGATTTGAAAAACAAAGTTTTTGTAAAAACCGGAGATACTCAACTAGGTTTTGTTTGGAAAGATCACCCAGATTTAAGTGGTGTGGATGTGGAACGCACTATAAACGGTAAAAATGTAAAACTTAATAAAGCACCTATTTATGCCATAAGAGGTTCTGATTATGATGGGCCTAAACGTACCGGTTTTGATGAAGATAGTTTAATAAACTACCAGAAATATACCTATAGATTTTATGCTCAAACGCTTTTTGGAGAACGTGTTCAATTTGCTGAGGTAACTGCTATGCCTAGAGATAGGACGGCACCACAGCAACCTTTCTTAAAACAACCGCAACATGTAAAACCAGACGAAGTTCACTTAGAATGGAAAATGAATGCTCCAATGGATGGTGATTTTAAAGGGTTTGCTATCTCTAGATCTCAAGAGAATAATGGTGAGTTCAAATTATTGCATGATAAGTTATTACCATCAAGTGCGCGCAAATTTATAGATAAGAGTTTTATACTGGGCAAGACCAACTATTATTTAGTCCAAGCTGTGGATACTGCAAACAACATCAGTTCCTCCTATCCTGTATCAGTGACATTAATAGATAGCATTCCTCCTACTAAACCTATATTTATCAAAGGGAAAATTGATACAACTGGTGTGGTAACCATCGATGTCAAGAAAAATCCCGAAAATGATTTAATGGGATATCGATTATACCGTTCCAATGCTAGCGAGCATGAATTCTCTGCCATTAGAGAAGGATTCTTATCGATTGATAGTCTTGAAGGAAAAGTGCAAACGACTTATAAGGATACAGTGACCTTAAAATCTTTAACACCATACATTTATTATAGAGTTGAGGCTCTGGATTTTAATCATAATACCTCAGAATTTTCAGAAATTTTAAAGGTAAAAAGACCAGATAAAATTGCTCCTACTACTCCAGTTTTCAAAAAAATAAAATCAACCGAAAATCAGATTGAGCTGCATTTTGCTTTAAGTAAAAGTATAGATGTAAAAGAACAAATTCTATATCGCAAAACTGATTTAAAAGAACCATGGGAAAAATATCAGTTCTTAAAAAATGAGCAGGTAAGTTTTATTGACAAACAAATTGAAAAAGGAAAAAGATACTATTACAGTATGAGAGCTATAGATGAGAGTAAAAACGCTTCTCAATATGCGGTTCCTGTACAAGGAAAAACTTATGACACTGGTGTAAGAGCACCTGTAAAAAACCTCAAGGTCAATTCGCGTGATGGTAAGGTGGAATTAACCTGGTCCTATAAGGATTTGAATAAGAATACCTATTTTGTAATCTATAAGAAGAATAAAAAAGGGCAATTTGTACAACATGGGAGAAGTTTAGAATTACGCTTTCGCGAAAGGGATAAAAACAAAAGCACTTATGCCGTAAAAGTCTTTACGACTGATGGCGGTCAGTCTAAATTGAGTCAAGAAGTGAGTATTAAATAGTATTTTAGTCGGGATGATGAAGTCGTGGATTCTAATAATTTTTATAGTCGCCTGTAACTGGAGCGTTGGACAATCCTATGTGAATTATTCAGAAAAAGAAGGTTTACCTAGTAATCATGTTTATAAAATCACGCAAGATGTAAACGGTTTTATATGGATAGCCACGGACGAAGGCTTAGTAAAATACAACGGTACAGAATTTAAAAATTTTACAACCAAAGATGGTTTACCTACCAATGACATTTGGAATATGTATCCAGCCAAAGACGGGAAGCTATGGTACATAGCAAAGAGTACCAGCATGGGATACATATTGGATGATGTAGTGTATGATTTTAAAAACCTAAAAGAAGATGTAGGTATAGATCCTATTTATACTGGATTTACTGGTGATTCCATCATACCATCTGGAACACTCTTATCTCACCGCCTTAATACCAACAATAAATGGGAGAAAGTAGATTATAAAATAATTAAAAATCACGGTAACATTTCTTATTTAATTCACGAAAAATACAAAGCTTTAATAGGTCCTAAATCAGGCTTAGGTCAAATAAAAGTGATGAAAAATGACAACAGCCTTATTGCATTAGAGGATTCAATTTTCAGAATGAATAGTAATTCAAGAGGTCAACTCACAGATAGTTTATATGCAGATAATAATGTAATATCTTATGGTTATATCAACCTCAATAATTTAAAAACAAAAAGATATTCTTATGAAGATGAATTAAATATTCCCTTCTTAAAATATGGAAGGTTACACCTGGTAAATAAAGAAATACAATTATCTGGCGAACATGTTGTGACCCGACTAGGGCATGAGTTTAAAGCTCTTAATGTAGTTCATGTCCCTAAGGAATTAAATTCCCATTTCTCATTTATAGATAAGGAAAATACCGTTTGGGTAGCAACGTTCTCAAATGGCATATATAAATATTCATTAAATGAAGAACGTATTAAAAATGAGCTTGCAGGCTCTAAAATCGTCAATATTAAACAAGTGGATGCGCGAATTATAGCGATTGTTAATGGTAAAGGATTTTATGAATTTAACGAGTCTACAGATTCATTTGAAGAATTTATCAAAACTGACAAATTCCTTTATGATGCAGAGTTCATTAGGGAAACTAATTCCTCATATTTTATAACTAAAAGAAATATTATTTCCATGACTGGAGATAAATTTATTAATCTAGAATTTGAAGTAGTAAATGAAAGGGCTCGATCGATGACCTTCTATCATGGAGATATATATGGACATTTCATGGCTGGAATTAATAAAATAGGAGCTTACGGTTTAGAAGAAATCAGTTCTTATACTTTAAGCGGAGCTCTTTGTGAAGCTGTAATAGATGATCGATTAGTAGTAGGCGCCTCTAACGGACTCTATGAGATTAAAAACAATAAAGCCCAATCTATAGAAGCTCTTAGTGATTTTAAAAAACCTGTTATAGATCTATACGCAATTAATGAAGAACAGTTACTCGTTTCTACCAGCGGTTATGGCGTTTATCTAACAGATTTAAAGAACATTGAATTACTGGAAGGCAGTGAATTCTTAAAGGCGAATAACCCGTGCTTTAAAAAAAACAAGTTATTCCTACCTACTAATCTAGGAATCTATTATTATGAACTTATAGACAATAAATTCCACCTCAAGAAGATTTGGAATAACACAAATGGCCTTCCAACTAATAAAATTAATGGAATAGAAAAAGTCCATGACAAATTATTGGTTGCGACTAACGAAGGAATTATTCACTTACCTCTTGATTATAAATCTGAACAAAATTTACAGGATATTTACCTAGAATCAGGAAAGTACCAAGATGAGGATCTGACTAATAATAACACAGTGATTTATAGCGATGATAGCGATGCTCTTTTCATTGTAAAAAGTATAGATTATCGTAATAATCAGAATCTACATTATGATTTTAAACTGAGTCCTAACCAGAAAGATTGGGTCACGACAAATTCTTCAAATCTGAGCTTTTCAGATTTAGGTCCTGGAACTTATAAATTACAACTGCGTAGTGAAAATGTAGAAAAAGTCATAGATTTTACCATCCTGCCTAAATGGTATCAAACCTGGTGGTTCTATTTACTGAGCATATTAAGTCTTATCACTGGTATAGTTATGATAACTAAAAACATCACTAAAAAATCAGAAGAAAAAAAGACTAAAGATTTACTACAATCAAAGAAACTGTCTGAACTCCAACTCAAAGCGTTGCGCTCGCAAATGAATCCTCATTTTGTATTCAACTCTTTAACGGCAATCCAATATTACATTAATGAAAATGACTTTGAAACCTCTGATAAATATCTTGTGAAATTCTCAAGACTGGTACGAGAATTTTTTGAATTGAGTAAAGAACAGTACATCACAGTTGAAAGAGAAATATTGCTTTTAAAAAATTATCTAGATCTAGAAAAATTACGTTTTAAAACAAAATTAAATTATGAAATCATAGTTGATCAGGCACTAGATTTAAGTGATAAATTACCTAGCATGCTTTTGCAGCCTATCGTAGAAAATGCTGTTAATCATGGAATATTCAATAAATCCATCTCTGGAAAAATAATTGTGAAATTCATGAAAGTGGATAATGAACGTCTTAAAATCCATATCATTGACGATGGCGTAGGCATGCAATTTAAAAAAGAAGATAATCGCTATAAATCATCATCTGTTCTTGATGATCGCTTGAAGTATTTAAAAGCATCTGGTTTGTGGAATATCGAATTAACCAGGGCACCTGTTTACCCAAAAGCTACTCATCCCGGTCATGAAGTAATCTTTGACCTCATAAAACTCAAGAATGAAAACATATAAAGCAATACTAGTAGATGATGAGCATAGTGCTTTACAAAACCTTAAAAATAAGATTGAAAAAATAAGTGATCAAATAGAGGTTATAGCAATTTTTCAAGACCCAAAAGAAGCTTTAATAGCCATAAACACAAACTCACCAGATTTGTTGTTTTTAGATATTCAAATGCCTGGACTCAATGGATTTGAATTACTTAACAGCATTTATGAATTAAAGTCTCAGGTTATATTCTCTACAGCTTATGGAGAATATGCGCTGGAAGCAATTAAAAAGAATGCAGTAGATTATATTCTTAAACCTGTTGATAATGCAGAGCTTAAAGATGCTATTGAAAAAGCCATTCTTAACATTGAAAAGGAAAATGCAGATCAAAATGCTAATCTGGTAGAATTACTTAATAAAATTATAGACCGTGATCATAAACTTAAGGTTCCTACCCAAAAAGGAATCTCTTTTATACCTCAAGACGAAGTGATTCATTTAGAAGGTTATGAAGGTTATAC
>JALZUY010000241.1 GCA_023301395.1 Nonlabens sp. | reverse complement strand
CATCTATAAGTAGTACTTTATCCATTGTAATTAAAAAAAAATCTATCATGCAAATAACTAAAATGTTCCATTACCATTCTAAAATAATAAATCAACTCTACAAAAAAAAGATTAAAAACAAATAAGAACGTTAAAAAACACAATCACATCATTTACTACTACAGTTAAACGTAATTACTTTTTTGCAAAGTGATTAAATAAAAAAAACAGAACCTTAAACGCTCAAACAACCTATTGTCTGCATTGTTAAAACGAATGTTAATAATATTTTAAACAACTATAAAAACAAGCTATAGTTATGGGAATTCATACACCTTTTCGTTTATATAAACTTGGCTTACTATTACAAAAAACTACCTTCGCAGCATGTGGATGTATTTAGGCCTTTTGGCCGCTTTATTTTTAGGGTTACATAATTTATGTAAGAAACATGCCGTTGAAGGTAATGAAGTATTTCCTGTATTACTGGGAACTATTACGACTGGTTTTCTATTAATTCTACCGTTTTATATAGGTTCAATATACTTTCCAGAAGAAACTAAAGAAATTGGTTTTTACATAGAAAGCATTCCATGGTCTTATCATGGATTTATCTTAATAAAATCCATGATAATGGCATCGTCCTGGATACTCGCATATCAGGCTTTAAAACATTTACCACTTACCATAGTAACTCCTATAAGATCTGCTGGTCCATTCTTTACGTTTATAGGTGCTATTTTCATCTATAAGGAAGCTCCTAATGAATGGCAATGGGCCGGTTTCTTTTTGATTATTCTATCAGTAATTTTATATTCTAAAATAGGTAAAAAAGAAGGTATTCATTTTAAAAGTAATAAATGGATATTTGCCATAATAGGCGCTACATTTTTAGGAGCGAGTAGTGGATTGTATGATAAGTTTTTAGTTCAGAGTTTAATGTTAAATCCGCAAACTTTGCAGTTTTGGTTTTGTTTTTACACGATTTTAATTTTACTAATCATTCTTTCTATCACGTGGTTTCCATATATTCAAAAACGTAAGGGTTTTAAATTTAGATGGTCCATTCCAGCAGTAGGTATTCTTCTTCAAACTGCAGATTATTTTTACTTCAAAGCATTGCAAGATCCTGAAGCTTTAATTATGTTATTAAGTGCTATTAAACGAAGTCAACTCATTATAGCTGTAATTATAGGTGGACTGATTTTTAAAGAAAAGAATAAACGCAAAAAACTAGTACCACTTGCTGGTATTCTTATCGGAGTGTTTCTTATCTTATATTCTTAATAAATTAAATGGGAAATTATAGTCTGATTGTGTTTTATAGAAACGCTTTCGCATAAGCGTATTTGACATCAAACTATCAACGCGCTATCTATTCTCTTCCCTACCGTCGCTGTGTAATGCAAATCTACCTTTAGAAGATTGATGAGTTTGCTCTTGCTCTGGCCATGGCCAGCCACCAAATTGTGTTTCTTGATAATCCTTAAACGCCTCTCTAATCTCTTCTTGAGTATTCATAACAAATGGACCGTGCTGCGCAACAGGCTCATTAATAGGTTTGCCTTGTAAGACAAGTAAGAAAGAGTCAGTATCTAGATTTTTTATTTGTAAATCTTCAGTAGCAACAACCTCAATAGAATGATATTCTGGGATTCTATGACCTGCTATTTCTAGTTGAGAACCTCTGTAGTAATATAAGGCGCTCTTAGTTTGAGTATCCTTAGCCTTAGGTAATACATAAGTAGCTCCAGCTTGCATTTTTATAGTGAGTACAAGCACTTCATTACCGGGAAGTGCAGCCCATGAATTAGGAGTAGGCTCCAGTGCATTCTTGCCATTAAGATGACCAGCAATAATGTCTACAGTAGTTAGTAGTCCATTATCATCTTTGTGCTCTAAAACAGGAACATCTTCACTCCACAACATTTTAAAATGTGGCGGCACCATTTTGCTTACTCTAGGTAAGTTGAGCCACACTTGAAAAATCTCTAATGTATTACCTTTATCTTCATGCAACATAGGAAACATTTCACTATGTAAAATCCCTTTACCAGCAGTCATCCATTGAACATCTCCAGCGCCAAAACGACCGGCACCACCTAAAGAGTCTGAATGATCTACTAATCCTTCTTTATTAATAGTTATAGTCTCAAAACCACGATGAGGATGATATGGAAAACCAGGCACATTACTACCATGGTACATTCTAAATCCATCTTTTATCGTAAAATCTTGACCTATATTTCTACCTGCTTTTTGACTTTGCGGTATTCCTAAGCTCCCATCACCTGCTGGATATAAATCTCTATGATGCGCACAGAATAAAAAAGGATCTTGTGTTTTCCATGGAAAACCTAGTGGTTGTATATTGAGGATTATTGGAGTCACTTTGAAATCTTATTTAAGTACTAATGTATAATTGTATCAATTTGCGATAGCCATAATAATAAACTAGAAGTTTAGGTCATTATATATTTATCTTAACACGAGATAAAATTCCTAAAAAGAATATATCATTCCAACAGTATTACCAGAAAACGTAAAATTAAGTGATGTCAAATCTGGATTTGATTGCTTATTATATTTTTGATCATACTTTTTATCCAGGTATTTGTCAATACTTTCGACTACAAAATAACTTATAACCCAACTTAAAAAGACATCACTAGCCCAGTGCTGCTCTTCATAAATACGTGTTATTCCTGGCGTTAAACCTATGGCATATATAGGTCCTTTTACCCACCAACTTTCAAACTGTTTTGCTACTACGTGTGCATTAGTAAAAGTTAATATAGCGTGACCCGATGGAAAAGAGCGATAACCTGCAGTTCCTCCAAATGGTTTAAAGTGATTACTGCCTAGATTAGTTTGCGGTCTTGCTCTTCCCGCAAAAGATTTAGTAACCTGTTGTAAAAAACCAGTAGCTGTTGCAGCTGACAATAGTAAAACACCTGTTCTTCTTAATTTTTGATTTCTTGTAAAAAGACCTGTTAAATAAACAGCTCCAGTAGCTCCAAAATTATTTTGAGGGCTACCAGCATACCATCCATAATCTAAAATTAGATTTGGAACATGTTCCTTTTGATTAACAAAATCCTCACGTATCTCATCATCAAATGCTGATATACCCAAAGTAAGGCCAGCAGTCGCTCCTAGTTTTATGAAGTCGCCTTTTTGCCAGTAAAGAGGTCTAGAATAAGCATACCCTACACCTTTAAAAACGTTACCTGCATCATAGGTGAAATCTTCCCATAAAGATGGTCTGTCTTTTTTGAAAGTAACATCAGTTTGTCCTGTGGCTAGTAATGTAAATAAGAAACATAAGGAATAAAATACTTTCTTCATTTTACAAAAATACATAATAGAGACTTAAATACTCAACTACAAAACCTATTTCGTATATTTAGAAAAACCATAAAAAGCACTTAGAAAACTCGCAAGCCACATTCCATTTCTCCATGAACTTTTAAAAAATTGGTTTTGCACATCTAATTCGTGAAAGCTCAGTTGGTAAAATAGGTAGCCTAGAAATAAGAAACCTAAAAAAAATAATGCGTTAGAAACTTTATCAAGCCCGTTTCCAATATCTGGGTTTCTAAGCTCTATTGAATAATTATTTTTAAACTTATTCCTATTGTTTTGAAATATAAGCGTCCAACGTTTCTTTAGTTTGCGCTTGTAATTTATTTTTAAAGAAATTTGTACCACCTAACAGAGTTCCTTTAAAACCTAGAGCTTGACCAGCCCATTTACGAAGATTAAAAGAATCAATATGTTTGATGATTTTTCCATCTTTCACCTCAAAAGTAGCATCTATCTTATTGTGTACTTTTCTGCCTGTTTTACTAAAATTGTAGATAGCTTCCCAGTGGGCAGTCCCTTTTCCTTCAGAGTAGGTTATATCAGAAAAAGTAACGTTAAATTCTTTTCCTTTTTGAGAACTGCATAACATAGATCGGAA
>JALZUY010000240.1 GCA_023301395.1 Nonlabens sp. | reverse complement strand
GGTATTCTTTGAGCTTGACCATCTTTTAAAACAAAAACCCCTGAATGATGATTACAAAAAATGGTTTCGTTCAATTTATTAATAGACCATACTTGACCTTCAGTACCTTTAATGAACTCTATTTCCGTTTGTTCATTACGTTTAAAAAACAATCCTTGATTAGTTCCTATATACAGTACGTTATCACTTTGATAAGTCGCATATACAGTCCCTAGCTCTCCGTTTCTATCACTATAAATACGATATGGCGAGTTTACATTAACAGAACTTATCCCATTATCTAAACCAAGCCAAACGTTATTCATACTATCCTCATATATATTTAAACAAGTATTATTAATCAAACCATCTCTTTGATTGATTGAATAATTTACTTTTCCATTTAGATCAATAGAAATAACACCATTCGCAATGGTACCTAGCAATAATGTATTATCTCTTAATAACGCAGCACTGTAGACAGTAATACTCTCATCGATCAAAGGAGAGTTTACTTTCACCGCGAGTTGATCTATATATTTATATAAATCGGCATTTTGTGTAATAAAATAAACCTCAGAATTATAATCGAACATTAAAATAATAGGAGTCTTTTTAAAAAAATCCGAAGCCCCTATTAGTTCTGAATCTTTGTTAACTACCTTAAATAAGCCTTCACCTAATACTTGATAATAGTAAGAATCCCTAACCTGAAAGAATTTATTAATTTCAGATTTACTAACAATTTCAGTAATAATACCACTATTCAATTGATAAGAATAAATGTGAGTTAGAGACTGAAACAAAACATAATCATTCTTGACTATTATATTCCAAAACTGCTCATCTTCTTTAACTTGAAAACCAGACTCATTAATTAATGAGGTGTATTGAAGCTTACCTGTATCATCTTTTAACCAGTAGCCAAAATCCATGTAGCAACCAGTATAAATCCTATTTCCCGCTACCTTTACAGAGCGCATTATACTCTCGTTAGGAGTTTTATAAAGTTGCCATTGAACACCATTATATTCAAGTAAACCTTTATTATTCGCAATGTAAATAAGATGATCTTCAGACTCGGCTATCATCCAATTTTGATTACCCGCCTCATACTGGGATGGTTCATAATTATTTAATGGTGGTAGTTCTTGTGACACACCTATAAATGATAATAGCAGGAATAAAAAGAAAAGAAAAAGAGTTTTCAAAGGCTACAATTTTCTCAAATGTAAACAAAAAAAACTCTACAAAATAACTACACGATTATCTAGAAAAACATGTAAAATACTTTAAATCAATAAGTACAAAAAAGTTAAACAAGAAATAAACCTTTACAATAACTTAACTATTAAAAGCTCTCAACTTTATAGCAGTGAGCACTTTTTTAGTATACAAAGGGAAGTCAGCATTTTGAATCCAGCTATAATATCCTGGCTCCTTTTCTAGTACATCTACAATACGTTTCCCTTTATGTTTCCCAAAGTTGAAACATTCTTCTCCTTCTTCATTAAAAGCTAGCATTCCCGCAAAATCAACTGGTTTTCTACGAGTAGAGAAATCTGCTAGAGACTTCATATCATTATCAAGATCAGGATAACGGTCGAGTTGTCCTTTTAAAACCTCATAAGTCGCTATGGTATCAGCCTCTGCACTATGTGCATTTGTAAGATCTTTGTCGCAGTAAAACTTATATGCTGCCACTAGAGTTCGTTGTTCCATCTTGTGGAAGATGTTTTGCACATCAATCGCATTACGATTTCCCATATCAAAATCCACATCAGCGCGTAACATCTCTTCAGCTAATAAAGGAATATCAAAGCGGTTTGAATTGAACCCAGCAAGGTCTGAATCCTTGATAATGTTATAAATCTCATGCGAGAGTTCCTTAAAAGTAGGTTCATCTTTTATCATATCATCAGTTATTCCATGAACTGCCGTGGTAGCAGCAGGAATAGGCACTGTTGGATTCACCCTATAAGTATAAGTTTTCTCAGTACCATCAGGCAATACTTTATGTATAGAGATCTCTACAATCCGATCTTTGGATATATTAATTCCCGTCGTTTCAAGGTCAAAAAAACAAATAGGTCTGCGCAGATTTAATTGCATGATAGATAGTTTAAGGATAAAAATTTGTAAGATATGCTTTCGCGAAAGCGTGTTTTCAATCCACAATATGTAATTGAATTATCTTTATTATTTTTACAAAGATAATGGCTATAAACAGCTAGGCATGGAAATTGAATAGAACTTATTAAAAGAACAAATGAAATTATTCACGATACTTACACTTTTAATTCTATCCAGCATGATTTATGCTCAGGATAGTATTCAAAAGAAAGAGTCTATTATAGAATTAATTCAACCAAGTAGTTCTGAAAGTTGTGAAGAAATTCAAAAGAAAGTAAATGAGATTGCAAGTCGCAAAGAATTCATAAGTGTAAGTTATGGACTGGTTGCAGCACCTGCTAGCTCTCAAACAGCATTCAGAGCATATATGTTGAAGAAATACAACATTAGTTTTGAAAATAAAGGTTGTGTAGTTACTCCACAAAATTTATGCTATGCTGCAGCGATGGAAGCTGCCATTGAAAAAGAATATGGTAAAGATTTTATATCAAAACAATACACCGCTTTTACAACGCAATAGAAACTTAAGAACATGAATTCAATCAAATTTTTTATTACACTTTTTTTATTTATAGGTACTAGTTCTTCTCAACAACAACCAGATGGTATTAATATTACCGTTGAAAAAGGACATAAAAAGATCACTTATTTTGCTGAGAATACTACTGATAAGGATCTGGATTTATTTTTTAAAGTAAACAGTACTGGTTTCCGTCGCAGTGCAGATCGCCCCATGATTGAGACCATTCCTGCCAAAACCAAGAAATCGCTGATCACCTTAATTCCACTAAAAGGAAAAGACACCACTCACACTTATATCGCTGTAGTTACTAAAAAAGAGAATAATATCGATATGCGCAAGACTGATACGATTGTAAAGGACGTAATGCGTATCGATCCTAAGAAGAAGAACTAAAGAGTTCTTTTTTAAGTAAGAAGATTAAGGTCGCTAGATAAATTATATAGGTTCCCACGTGAGCCATTACTATTCCTTCTACACCATGCTGAGGCAATAGATACATACTTAAAAAATAAAAACAAGCAACACTTATCAACTCTGATATCAAATAGCGCTTGAAATCATTTCTAGCAATGAATTGAAAAGCAAGTACTGTTGTCACTATTTTTATAAAATCCCCAACGAGTTGCCACTTAAACAAAGGCTCCATTCCCGAAAAATCTGTATTAAAAAGCAAACTAATTATCAGATCGCGCAGTACATAAACAGCTACTAACCCTAGAAATAAAATAGGAAGAATCGTTTTATAGAAATGTGTGATGGTGTTTCTGAAATTTAGAGCACTTTCATCTTTACTTAATTTAGGTAAAACATACATACTTATTAAACTGGTTGCAAAAAGTAAGTAGTAACTCGACACACGCATTATTCCTTCCCACAATCCAGCGGCTTCATCACCTTCAAGTAAGCGCACCTCATTACGTACAAGTATAGCTATCGTAGGTAATAATATAGCGCTTACAAGTGCCATCATGCTGTAAGAAAAAAGTTTGCCTGCAATTTGTGTATTCCATTGAAAACCTATGAGACTGGAAATAGACAATTCCTTTCCAAGTGTCTTTTTAAGCATAACTAGACCTATCAAACACTGGAGAAATGGTACTATTACAATTCCATAAAGTGCCCCAGTAAGATTATAATTATAAATAAGATAAGTAGATGCAATGAATACGAAAACACTTATTATAATTTGTAATGTGATATACTTTTTAAACACTTCATAACCTTGAAGTAAAGAAGTGATGAAAACAAACACTACATAAAATGGTAATGACAGTGCAAACAGTCTGAATACATTTATAAATGAAACATCCAGCGAGATAAGATAATCGTCCAACCATGGAGCGGCAATGTATATCCCTACCGCAAGTAATAAACTGGAAAGAATAGCTAGTGACCAGGCTGTTTTATAATAGTTCTTGAGCTCCTCAGGTTCTTTATGATGTGTTGCTGCATATTTAACTAATCCATGCTCAAATCCTAGAATTGCAAAAGTTTGAATTCCTTGAGTGAAATTACGTAGATTCCCCATTACCGCCATTCCTGCTGGTCCTGCATAGTCTGCTATAATACGAGACATGATTGCTCCTATAGCGATTTTAATTATTATAAAAACGCCATTAAAGCTAGCTACTTTAAGCAGTAAATTCTTCTTAAAAAAAGAAATAAGCGACCTCATTAATAGTTATTTATACAATCAACTATAAACAATACCTCTTTCTCAGTTAATAAAGGGTGACATGGTAAGCTCACCTCAGTACGATGTAGATATTCTGTTTGAGGAAAAGATAAATCATTAAGTTCTTTAAAAGCTTTTTGTTGATGAGCCGGCACAGGATAGTGAACATTTGTACCTATTCCTTTCTCAGCAAGATAGTTTTGAAAATGAGCTCTATCATTCACAAACACCGGAAAAACATGCATGGCGTTATGCGATAAAAAAGCCGCTTTGGGCAACACAACATGATCATGTCTGATCTTTTCAAAATAAGATTTTGCTATTTGAATACGTCTTTTATTGTCTTCATCTAGCAAAGGCATTCTATTTATTAAAAATGCTGCTTGTAAAGGATCTAGCCTACTATTAACACCTTTAACATCATTTTCAAATTGGCTGGAACGACCATAGTTTGCCATTTTGCGTGCCATCGCTGCAAGATTGTCATCCATGGTTGTTAATGCTCCACCATCACCTAAAGCTCCTAAGTTCTTAGTAGGATAAAATGAAAAGGCACTTGCTCGGGCAATAGCTCCAGATCTTATTCCTACTGAATTTTGTGCACCGTGCGATTGCGCACTGTCACAGTATATGGGTTTTTGTTCTGCTTTTGCGAAAGCGTACACATCATCACCTACCAATTTACCATATAAATCAACAGCTATAATAGCGTCTACTTTAAGGGTTTGAGATCTTAAATTCTCTACGGTAAGTAACATGTCAGTCACGTCAACAGGAACTGGTTGCATACCAGCATTAATTATGCTTAAAAAGGTAGCGATATAAGTATGAGCAGGCACTAAAACCTTTGCATTCTCAGGAAGGTTTCCCAGCTGTTTGTCAGCAAGGAGAATAATGGTTAAGGCGTCTAGCCCATTACCTGTAGAAACGGTGTGTTTTACGCCACAATACTGGGCAAATCGTTCTTCAAATAGCAGAACTTTATCTCCACCTATATATCTACCCGATTGCTGCACATCTGTAAAAGATTGCTGATCTGCTTGAGTAAAACGAGCATTGAGCTGTTGTAAAGGTAGATAAGGTATATTCAAATTTGAAAAGCTGGTTGAATCAAAAACGTTTTTAAAAATAAGAAAGTATCAACTAATAATAATTTTTAAGTGGCTTTACTTATATATGATATCGTAAAATAACCTGCCATGAGTACAAATAATAAGATATTGATATAATAAGCCCATTGTTGCGGTCTAGTTTTATCCTCTTTGCGACTCATTATAGAACAGGTAAATCCTATCAAAATACTCATATATTGAAATGTAATTAAATAGCTCACCAGCATATCAAATTCTGCACTGCCATCTCTAGAGATTTGAGATAGAATTAAAAAAGTGATTATTAACACAATTGATATCCATGCAAAATGGAATGAGCGTTTAGTGTATTTCATACTTAAAATTTTGTCCATTGAGATCTATAAACAGGTTGATTTACAGCACCTAATTCTTCCTTGAATCGTTGTAATCCTCTATTTATAGTACCATCTGGGTTATTGACATGACCACAATCCATGGAATTTAATCCAGCTTCTTTAAAAATATTTATGGCTTCCACGTAAATAAAATCATTTGCATTTTTACTCATTCCTATCGTGGTTGCAGATGCATATTGAGATTTTACAATAGTATCCTTTATAAAGAAGGTTATGCCAGCTAGTAATTCTCCATGTTCATAAACAAGATATTGCTTGATGTTATCAGGAAAACGAGAAGCTAGTAATTTTATTTCCTTCAAACTATGAACTGGTTTTGCATCATGCCTAGCAGCTAGTTGTGGTTCTAATATTTGATCCCAAAAGCTTTTAAAATCATTAT
Source organism: Nonlabens sp. (assembly GCA_023301395.1). Taxonomy (GTDB): domain Bacteria; phylum Bacteroidota; class Bacteroidia; order Flavobacteriales; family Flavobacteriaceae; genus Nonlabens. The sequence continues at coordinate 3,789 of JALZUY010000240.1, read as the reverse complement.
TAATGATCACTCGCATTTCTTTAAATTTTGAATTGCGATAACCTACCGTCTTTTTAGATGATAGTTTTATTTCCTCTTCTAAATTGATGTATAAGTTATTAAATGCTTGGACAGTTTTAAAATCAAAGGACTCCATAACATTTACAAACTCATTATGATAAGAATTATAAATCTCAGGTTGCCATCTAAACTCGATGTATTGATATTCTTTTTGAAGATAACAAACAATCTTTTCTAGAATCTCATTCCTCTCCTTTAAGGCAAGCATTTCTTTAAGAAAAATCCCTCCATAGGTTAATCCTTGATGACTATAAAAATTATTATCTACTCTATTTGCAGGAATACAAGCTACCAGCATTTTATCATTATAAACCATTAAACTAGCATCTTCAAATCGATCTTGATGATAGTCCATGAATTCTCTTTCCATAAGAAAAGTACCATTAACGGCTTGCTTAATGAAAGTATTCCATTTTATGGCACAATCCGGTTGATATGGTATAACTGAAATTTTCAATATTAATAATTCAGACTGCTAAGATAGTAGAAGGTTCTTTCTTATCTATAGAAAATATTTCTGAATACTAACTGACACTAATCTTTAAGACAAGCTATCTAATTTTCCATAAGCTCGATTATCTCTGCAGACTTATCTGAATTATAAAGATTTTCATTTTTAATTTTATTAAAAATAAGAAGTGCTTTTTCAACATCTCCTTTTTTCAAATGTAAAAGTGCCTTATACCAGTAACCCTTTTGAGCATCTAAATAATCGCTAGCAATTAATTTATCATATACTATCGACGCATCTTCATAAGAACCCATTTCCGTTAAAGAAACTCCTTTCATAATATAAAGAACTGGTATATCATTTTCATTATTTGAAATAGTTTCTTCAATCAATGGAATTGCTAATTCATATTCACCGTTTAAAAATAATTCTGTAATTTTATTTAAAAAAGGCTCAGTATTTCCGCTTCTTACTATTGAATATGTGAGTTCACTTTTGTCAAAATAAGAAATATAGATATCTTCAGGACTTGAACTTTCATTATTAAAACCAGAAATACTCAAGATTACAATTACTACAGCTGCTGCTGCATAAAAGAAAGGTCTCCAATTAAAATTCTTAGTTGCTTTTTCAGAAGATATCATATTTAAAGTACTCTTTAACTTTTTAATATCCGCAGATTCAAACAGCTCTTGATACTCACATATTATTGTTTGATCAATATTACTGGCATAATTCCAGCTCTTTTCATTTAAACTTTCAAATAATTGTTTTTCTAAAACGAATTGTTCCAAAAATTTAGGGTCTCGTTTCCTATTCTCAAATTGTTTAATTTCTTCTGAATTCAAAGAATCTCTAAAGTATCTCTCTAATAATAAATCGTCTGGCGTTATCATAATTCTTTTAATGAGTTAAATCTAGAACTTCCCTTAATAAGCTCTATCAATTTTTTCTTACATTTAAAAACACGTTGCCTTACTACAGTTTCAGAACTGTAACTTAATTCTTTAACCATTTCTTCATAGGAAGTACTGTTAAAAAACTTTTTAAGGATTGTTTTACAATTGTCTGAGCTTAAATCTAAAGCTCTTTCAAATAGTTCTAAACGCTCCAATTCTAACATTGCAAAAGCATCATCGTTTTTTTCATAGAATTGTTCCTCATTAATCTCTTTTGTTACCCATCGAGATGATTTATTTATTTCACGACGCCATAAGTTCTTACAGGCAGTAAACAAAAAAGCCTGAAAACTAGAGGTGATGGAGAAAGGATTCCTCTTATATCTTACTGTAATCTGGATTAATGCTTTTTGGAATATATCTTCTGCATCCTGAGCAGATCCATTATTCTGGACAACAAATTTTTTAACTCTAGGCAACGTTTCTTCATAGAGTTCAGAAATTAACGCTGAGTTACGAGACAATAGGGCATTTAAATACTTTAAATCATCAGACATTCAAACAAATATAAATGAATTTGAAAACAGATTATTTTTTTGGGTAACAAAAACTTCATACAGGTAACAGTAGGGTAACAATCTAATTACACATACCCTACTTTATGAAAAATTTATTCGCAAAACTGTCCCTATGTTTACTAATCTCTTTAATAATCACTTCTTGTAGTGTCGAATCCTTAGCAGACCAAGACCTTAGAAAGGATAATCAAACTACTTCTTTTTCTAATGAATATTCAAAAAACGATGAAATAACTCTATACATTAGTTGGGAGGAAGGCATAAATGAAATTGAAAAAGACAACTTGAGAACATCGTTATTATTTCCTACATCAATAGTTCAGTTACATTCATTTTACATAGATGAATCATTAATAAACCGTGAAGAATGGCAGGTTACTTTTGAAACTCAAGACGAGACCAAACCTATTATCTGGCTAAAAGAAGGAACTGTAGTTGAAGTTGCTAGTTTTGAACCTTTTTAATATTTAATGTGTAAATTTCGATTTAATCATATTAAATTGAAATTGACAAGATATAATTTACTTTTTTGGCTACTAGCTTTGGGCTTTAACAACCAGGTTGGTAGCCAAATTTTTTATGACACGTTTGATCAAATAGATCAAGAAAAAGGAATCTCTTTATTACAAAACGAACTGGATAGTTTATTGGATGCTACTAGTGAACCAGAGATCTATTTAGAAATGTCACATGATTTTTCTGTGAAATTTTATAAAAAAGGTGATTTTGACGCTGCGATTAAATATGCTCAACTAGAAACTGATTTTTTTGAAGAACATAATATTCAGAATGAGAAATATACTAGAGCATTATTCCAGCTGGGATACTTTTATGAATTAACCGCACAATTTAATCTGGCAATAAAACTTTATACCAAAGTAACATTAACAGCTCCTAATTCTATAAAAGCCATACAATCCTACAGTAAATTAGGCGATTGCTATTATAGTTTAGGCAATTATTTTCAAGCTGAAACATACTTTTTAAAATCAATTGCCGAATTAGAAAATCATGATAACCCTAGATTAGTAGCTTCGCAATACTCAAATCTGTCTAAAGTTTATCACGCGATTGACACCAAAGACTCTCGTAAAAAGGAACTAGAAGTTTTAGGGAAAGTTCTAGCAATAAATAAAAATCATCCTCTTACTGAACGTACTTTATCTATTTTATTTAATAACCTGGCCAATTATTATAACAATGCAGGAACCTATAATTTTAAAAAAGCAAAACTCTATTATAAAAAACTAATAGAAAACGCAATTAAAAACTCAGACTCTATAGTTATAGGTGCTGGATATGGAAACATGGGTAACTTATATATTAAAGAAAAAAAAGACAGCGCAAGTTACTTCCTTGAGAGAAGCCTCCATTTCCCTATAGAATCTACGGTGAAATCGAAAGTTTTTAGGAATATGGCAAATTATGAACTTCAAAAAAACAATCGAAATAACGCAATCACCTTCCTTAATAAAGCTATAATTATCAATTATTTAGATAAAAAAATAGACCCTAATAACCCCACACTTCAAGATTTAAAAGACACCGATGAACTCACTGGAGTTATAGCTGCATTATCTCAAAAAGCCGAAATTCTTCTTCAAATAAATGAAGAATCAAAAGATCTTTCTTTAGTAGAAAATGCCTTTAAAAATCTTCAAACCGCCGATTCATTAATCGATTATATCAAATCTTCTCAAGATATGCTCCAAAACCAAAAGGAAGGGAAATCTGTAGAAGAGTTTGTTGAGTTATTTGCATCTACAAGTGAAATGGATATCAGAAATGAAATAAAAACGAA
>JALZUY010000239.1 GCA_023301395.1 Nonlabens sp. | reverse complement strand
CCTTGTATTATTATAAGTTTGTAGTGATTCTGTTATTCGTGTCTTTAGTTCTTTTCTAGTGTTACATTTATGGATAAGAAACTCGTTTTTTGAAATGCAACTTACTCACTCTGCTAAAGCGTTTTAACAACAGTTATACCTATCAGTCATTGATGGTACCTTGTTGGATTCCTCTAATTCTAGTTGATATATTAATATACTGAAGAGCAATAATGCAAATCTATATCGGAGTGATGAATGAGCTCTTTAGAAGTAACTATGCTTTTATCAGCAATTTTCCTAGCCTTAACTAAATTTTCAGCACTCATAACATCACTTAAGTGGTGTCACACTATTTTTGAATCAGTAACCAATGAAAGATAGTAAGTTCTTTCCCTAATTTTAACATAAGTAATATCACTTACGAAGTATTGTTTGAGGCATTCAGGCATCACATTCTTCATTAGAATGAAATGTTTTCTTAGCCAATCTTTTAGAGTTGATGGTCTTTGATAATTCTTTCTACAATTCATAAACAATGATTTAGATCTTAGGTATTCAAAAAACGCATCTCCGCATATTTTTAGATTTAATCTATCAAATTCTGCTTTGAGAAGGTAAAATAATTTACGAATACATAGTCTTGGCATCACTTTACCTAGTTTTAAGACTAAAGTTTTAATCAAACTTAATCACTCAACTCTTTTGTTTACTAAATTTTCCAAATAATAAATAACCTTCCTACTTATCCCAAAACAATATACAACAACGTGAAAAACTTAGTCTTTGCAGTTGTCGAATTCGTTGAATTGATTTGGTAAATACTATTTTCTAATCGAAGTGCTATATTGTTAATCTGAAACATCAATCATTTTGTTAAGAATCATATTCTTAAGTTTCTCATCAGATAATTCTGTCTCTCATCATTTTATTTTATTTTTTGCTAGAGAGCATCTTTCATATTGATGCTGGTTATTATTAATTTCTATTTGCTCCGATCTAAGACACTTTCTTTTCTTTACCAAATCAAAATTGCACATCTGCTGAGTTCAACCCATAAGTGCAACAATCTTATTATTTAGGACTTCAATAGGATTTTTATGATTAAATTTTCTAACTGGTCTGTAATTTAGCAATCTTTCTACTTCTTTTATTCTCTTATCGGTAACTTTTCTAAGGTCTGTTTTCTTTGGGAAAAACCTTCTAATGACTCCGATTCTATTTTCAACAGTTCCTTTGCCCTGGGATGTATAAGGTCTAGTAAAATAGGTTTTTACGTCTAAATCTTTAGCTATCTTATAATGGTATGCAAACTCTTTACCGTTATCAAAAGTGATAATCTTATCCCATGATAAGTTAAAGTTGTCCTGTCTGTCATTACTAATAGTGCTGATTTATGCTCTTTTCCCATCATTAAATCAGCTTCAACATCTCCGATTCTTGATCTCTGAGAGACCACTTCTGGACGCTTATCTATTCCAACTCTTCCTTTTATGGCTCCTCAATTATCTTTTAGATTTTTATGCCTCTGTCTGCGCCCTGTATTGCGTAAATATTTGTACAGATCTTTATGGTTACTATGCTTAGCTGTCCAGATCCAATTATATATAGTCTTATGACTCACGCAATTCTCTGATTCTTTAGATAAACGTTCAGCTATAAGTTCTGGACTCCACTTCTCATAGATCATTAAGACCAGCGATTCGCTTTTTTAAAGGATCATCTAAGGAAATACGTTTTGGCTTAGCACTATGGCGTAGATCTGTTTTTCTCTGAGCATGTTCACATAGATAGGAGCCAGCTGTCCTACCTCGTTTTGGAATATTGCGTTTTAACTCTCTACTTATTGTACTGCGGTGAACATTTAATTGTTCTGCAATCTTTGTCTGTGATAAACCTATATTGAATAAGGATTGTATTTGATACCTTTGTCCAAGGCTTAGACGTTTGTAATTTTTCATGCAAGACGAATATAAATACTGAGCCTAAAACAGATGGGGCGAGCCCCTTCTGTTTTAAATATTTATGTTGCACTTATTACTTGAGCTTAGAGCTTCATTCAATATCATAAGTTTTTTTGAGCTTACTTATAAGACATTTAACTCTTCCTACTTGACACTACAACTAGTTTTAAAACCTAAATTGTAATCACGTTACATGCGCTTGTTGCTTGTTTCCTCTAAATACTTAATAATAAGTTGAATATGTGTCAACTTATTTCAGGAAGGATAATCAATAAAAAAAGGTTCAAATGTAATGTTTGAGCCTTTTTTATTATAGAAAATAGGTATCGAATTTTACGATAATACATCTTAAACATTAAAACAGAATATATAACTATACCCAGCACACAATTTCAATAAGTGAATTGTTAAAAGTAAATTTTAAATCGATCTATTATAGTTATTAATTTTTAGTGTATCGCTATTTTAGAACAAGACAAGTTTTAATTAACAAAAAAACCCTTACTAAATAAATAGTAAGGGTTCTAAAAGAAGGCGGCGACATACTCTCCCACAATAAAGCAGTACCATCTGCGCAAATGGGCTTAACT
>JALZUY010000238.1 GCA_023301395.1 Nonlabens sp. | reverse complement strand
TTAAAAATTATTTTTCTAATCTCTCTATCTTTTCTTTCTTCTTGTTCGACCATTTATAAAGTTCAAAAAGGTGGTCGTTTAAAAGTCGATTTAGAGAAAAGAGTTGAAATCTTTAATAAAGATAAGAACTGGAGCAATTTCAACTGAAACTACTGAGTTTGATCAAGCCGAAAAAGATACTCGTGCACGTATTGAAAAATTGATGAATGGTGCAGGAACTCATTCTGTTGATTACTACCATAAGAAACTTGGTTTAATCATGTGGGAGAAATGTGGAATGTCTCGTAACGAGAAAGACCTAAGAGCTGCCATGGATGAAATTGCTGAACTAAGGGCTGACTTCTGGAAAAACGTAAGAGTTCCTGGAACTGCAGACACTAAGAACCAAGAACTTGAAAAAGCAGGTCGCGTAGCAGATTTCCTTGAACTAGGAGAATTGTTTGCAAAAGATGCTTTAGATAGAAATGAGAGTTGTGGTGGCCATTTCCGTGAGGAGTACCAGACTGAAGATGGTGAAGCGTTGAGAGATGATGTGAACTACGCATATGTAAGTGCTTGGGAATACAATGAAAATCCACGTGATGCTAAATTGCACAAGGAAAATCTAGTGTTTGAGAACGTAGAATTGAAGACTCGTTCGTATAAATAATTGAATTTTAAATGTTCCGCTTTCGCGAAAGCGAGACAAACTAAATATAAGTAGTATGAAACTTACTTTAAAAATATGGCGTCAAGCCAGTTCTGAAGCAAAAGGAAGCATGATCACTTACCCTATTGATGGTGTAGATGGAGATATGTCTTTTCTTGAGATGATGGATATCGTTAATGAAGGTTTAATTAATAAAGGAGAAGAGCCTGTAGAGTTTGATCACGACTGTCGTGAAGGGATTTGTGGAGCTTGTTCTATGATGATTAATGGACAGCCTCATGGTCCACAAAGATTGACTACAACCTGTCAATTGCATATGAGAAAATTTAATGACGGTGACACCATTACTATAGAGCCATGGAGAGCTGCTGGTTTCCCAGTAATTAAAGATTTAATTGTAGATCGTTCTTCTTTTGATAGAATACAACAAGCAGGTGCTTATGTGTCTGTTAATACTTCTGGTAATACGCAGGACGCTAACTCTATTCCTATCGAGAAAGCAAAGGCTGATGAAGCATTTCACAGTGCGACTTGTATAGGTTGTGGAGCATGTGTTGCAGCATGTAAGAATGCTAGTGCGATGTTATTTACAAGTGCTAAGGTTTCTCAATATGCTTTATTACCGCAAGGTGAAGTTGAAGCAACTGATCGTGTTCAAAATATGGTACGTCAAATGGATATGGAAGGATTTGGTAACTGTACAAACACTGGTGCTTGTATGATTGAATGTCCTAAAGGAATTAAATTAGAGAATATCGCTCGTTTAAATAGCGAGTATTTAAAAGCAAATATATCTTAATCATTAAATTGATTATTATTAAAAACCACCTCAATGAGGTGGTTTTTTTGACCAAAAAACAAAAAGGCTCTCTATTTCTAGAGAGCCTTTTATCATGAAAATTATTTGTAAGCTTTAGAAAAGAACTTTATCTGTAAGTAATAAAATTCCATTTGAAGTTTGTATGGAATTAATACCAGATTTAAGGTTCACTATCTCACTAAAAGGGCTTGTTCTAAATGAAATTTCGTCACCATTACTTATCATAGTAGAAACTGTAGCTCCTAATGTTTGAATAGACAATCCGTTTGTTAACTCATCTACTTCTAAATTATCTTGAGTAGCAACTTGAGTACTAACTGCATAGTTAATTAACTGATTCACAGAATCTGTTGAATTTGTTGTTACCATATTTGCTTTAAAATGCTCAACAGCAGCATTATCAGGAGCAAAGATGGTTAATTCATTTAATGAATTTGAAGACATACCCATTTCTAGTGTACTCGTTATTACTGCTGCATTCTCAGACTGCTCAATTAAATTATTGAATTCACTAAATTGAATACTTTCATTTATAAAAGTATTCACAGTAGATAACTCGACAACTTGATCCACAGAATGTACCACACCATTTACGAAAAACATATCTGGTGTATTTATAGTAAAACCGTTGACTTTAAGTCCATTATTATTTGAGACGATTGACATTACAGGAGATGAAGATTCAAAATGAGTTTGAGCCATAGTCTCTAATATAAGTTCACTAGAAGATTCTAAATCGCCTAAAGTAATTTCTTGAATCATTATATGATTTTTTAGTAACTCCTCTAAATAGTCTAATGGAATATCTTCAACAGTGTCATATCCATTTTCCTGTAGATAGGATTGAAATGCAATGTTAGACGGAGCGAAAACAGTAATATTTTCCTGATCAGAAATTAAGCCTTGTATATTACAATTTGCTAGAGCATCATTAAAAATAGAATAACTATCATCTGAACTTATAAAATCTGATATTTTTTGTGGAATTTCTCCTTCATATAAATCCGAATTTTTAAGTTCATCTCCACTACAGGAAAATGTTAATACTGAAAGGAAAAATAAACAGGCGATTTTAAAAAGTAAAGTAAAGTTTTTCATGATATTGGTTTTAATATTGATTCAAATTTACCCATACAACTAATATAATTGTATTATACCGAAACATATTCGACCAAAGTTGATTTTAGAATGAGTAAAGTTAATAACTCAAACTAAACACAAAACATTAGTTAACAAGCACTTATAATCCGCAAATAACTACTTTAATGGATTTTCACTTAAAAGATGTTAAACACTCTTAATCGTATATATGATCATTTCATCTAGTTTAACTACAAAATAACGCGTTTAAATGATTAATGAAGTATCTTTGCACCTTTTTTTACATATGCTAGTTTTGGCCATCATTATTAATCATCATTTGATTATTTTAGGGAATGATTAAATCCAAATTACCTAAAGTAACTACTTCTATTTTCTCAGTAATGAGTAATCTAGCTTCACAACACAATGCACTCAATCTATCACAAGGCTTCCCTAGCTTTCCAGTAGATCCATTATTAAAAGAATTTCACATAAAAGCGATTAGAGATAATCAAAATCAATACGCTCCTATGGCAGGTTTGCCATTACTCAGAGAATCGATTTCAATCATGACTCAAAATTTGCATAAGGCATACTACGACCCAGCTAGCGAGGTTTGTATTACTGCTGGTGCAACACAAGGGATTTTTACTGCAATACAAACTGTAGTGAATCCTGGGGATGAAGTAATTGTGTTTACTCCAGCTTATGACTGCTATATTCCAGCTATTCAACTTGCTGGAGGAAAAGCCATTGAGATTCCTATGAGCTTACCAGACTTTTCAATAGACTGGAATCTTGTCACAGATCAAATCACAAGTGCTACTAAAATGATCATGATCAATTCTCCACATAACCCTAGCGGTAAAATGTTAAGTCATGAAGATATGTTACAGTTGCAAGAGCTAGTTACAACTCATAATCTGTTTTTATTAAGTGATGAAGTTTATGAACATATCACTTTTGATCAAAAACAGCATTCAAGTGCTGCGCGATATCCTGGTTTAAAAGAACGGAGCTTTATTACAGGTAGTTTTGGTAAAACGTTTCACATTACTGGTTGGAAAATAGGTTACTGCCTGGCACCTCAAGCATTGATGAAAGAGTTTTATAAAATTCACCAATATCTTGTTTTCTGTATCAATCATCCGGCACAAGTTGCCATTGCAGATTATCTCCAAAAGGAAGAAAGGTATTTATCCTTAGGTTCCTTTTATCAGAAAAAAAGAGATCTATTCCTCAATTCTATTAAAGATAGTAAGTTCAGTTTTACTCCTACTAACGGTTCTTATTTTCAATTATTAAATTACTCCAGTCTATCTCAAGAGAATGACGTAGACTATGCTAGAAGGCTCACTATAGAACATAAAATAGCAAGTATTCCCATATCTGTCTTCATGAATGGAACAGATCCTAAGATGCTTAGATTTTGCTTTGCAAAGGAAGATCACGAGATTATAAAAGCAGCACAGATATTAAATGGCCTTTAATTTTTTGATTTGTGAAGCTTTAAGATTAAATTTAAATCTTAAATTTTGAGTAATGAAAGAGCAAGAAAGTATTAAAGTAAGTCTTATTCAATCACATCTTGCTTGGGAACAACCTAAAGCAAATCTAGAGCAGTTTTCGCGCAAGCTAGAACAACTCTACGGCATTACTGATGTAGTAGTCTTACCCGAAATGTTCACTACTGGTTTCTCTATGGAAGCAGAAAAGCTCGCTAGCTCCATTGAAATTATTGATTTTTTAATGAAGCATGCAAAAAAGGGCAAATTTGCCATTTATGGAAGCGTTATGTTCAATGACGATGGCTCATATGTTAATCGTGGTTTTTTTGTGAAACCCAATCGCAGTTATGAATATTATGATAAGAAGCACAGCTTTACACTTGCAGGTGAGCATAAAGTATATAAAAAAGGTAATCAACAAGTAATTACTGAATATCTAGGCTGGAAATTCAACTTACAAATTTGTTACGATTTAAGATTCCCTGTATTTGCTCGAAACACACAAGATTATGACGTTTTATTATATGTAGCAAACTGGCCTGTTCCACGTGTTAACGCATGGGATACTTTACTCAAGGCTCGTGCGATTGAGAACATGTGTTATTCTATAGGTGTGAATCGTACAGGAATAGATGGTAATGGCATGGAGTATAATGGACATTCTCAAGCTTATAATGTTCTAGGTGAAGAGTTAATAGAAGATCATCCATGGGAGAATCAAAACATTAAAACAGTGCAATTAAATAAGACACATATCAACAACTTGAGAAAAAAACTAGGATTTCTAAGAGATCGAGATGATTTTACTCTAGTATAACAGTTTCACGTACGTCCCAATTTGCCTGCAATGGAATAACAGCTGGTAAATACACTACATTTTCAGGTTGTATGCCTTTAAGGAAATTTCCAGCATCATATCTGCCATTATTATTTGCATCATAAATTACACGTACTAGATAACTACCTGGGTCTAAAAACTCAAAGGAATAAGCCCCATTATCTGTGGCTGTTTTTTGAGCAACTACGGTTAGATCTTCTTTTACTATTTGAATAATCGCTGGCCAGTTTTGCCCACCATTTAAAGTAATTTCCATGTTTCCATAGTCACCAGCAGTTCTTGTGGAGCCGTTAAAACTAGTCGTATCTATAGTTTTACCATAGAAATCAATTAAAGCTCCTGGAAGCATTTCAAGAATGTATCGCTGGCTTTCTCCACGAGTAAACTCTATGGTGAGTTCGTTTTTTAAAGCATCTAGTTTTGCGTCAAAATTCACCATGGTAGAATCCTTATCGATCACTTTCATTCTCGATAGATCATAAGATTCAATAGGTGTTGTGGCAGTTAAAACTAGCGGTTTTGCGAGCGAAATATCTCCTTGCTTTTTAACCGTTAAACTATCTAAGTAGCGATCCTTTAAAGTAACCTTACTTTGATCTTCAAAATCTTTATACTTGAAATTTAAGAATACAGTATCCTTTTCAAGCTCAAGCTCTGGTTGAAACCAAAACTGCAAAGTGTCTTTTTTCTCAAATTTAGTGATGCGTGTTTTATCAAACAAGTCCTTTTCTTGTGAAGTGATCTTCAACGAGTCTAAGTTTCCTGTGTAGCCTATGAAAAATTTACTCTTTCCTTCGTGAGTAGCTTTTTTAACACTAGGATCCAGCTCAGGTTCAAACATCTTTAACTCATAAACAACATCACTAGGAACGGTTACTGGATCAGACACAAAGCCTATCTTATCACTACGTGGATTAAACTTTAAATCTCTATTCTCTTCCTTAATTCCCACCATGCGATACTCACCAGCAGCAAGGTTTTCCATCGTGAAGGTTGACAAACTGTCCAGCGTATTCAAAACATACAACGGCGGACCTTTAAAAATCAATGAATCTGTATATTCCTCGTCCATTTTATAAAGAAGTACGTTAACAAATTCGTCTACTTTAAAGTTCAAGGCGTCTGTGATTTTACCTTTTAATTGCAAAGAATCTATATAAGTTCCTGTACTGAAAACGTAACGGTAATAAGGATAAGGATTGGACTCATTGTTATCCACAATACTCTGTCCAAAGTTTAATGTATAGGTCGTGTTAGGTGCTAAGGTATCGGTAATTTTAATCGTCAATTTTTTTGATGCACTACCTTGAGGACTTATAAGAGGCGCATTCTTCAATGGTGGAGAAACAACCAGTTGCTTTTGCAAATCCTTTATTTTAATGTACTCATTAAAAGTGATTTCAATCTCTTGCGCCTTAAAATTTACACTATAATTGTCGGGATAAGCGCGCAGTATTTCTGGAGGATCTTCATCTATAGGTCCACCAGTAGGTGATCCACGTTTAGCACATTGTACTAACGTGATCGCCATTGCTATAACTAGCATCGTATTTAGAAAAGTCTTTTTCACAGGTTTTTATAACGCTCGCAAGTTACTATGATTATGTAGAACATGGAAAAATTTAAGGTGTAGTCTTTTAAACATAATAGACTTCAATCTGCCCATAAACAGACAAAAAAAATTAAACTGATATCGCCATGGTCGCTATCGAGATTTTTACACCAGGAATTTTCAATAGTTCTCTAGCACATAAAACAAGAGTTGTTCCAGTAGTAACCACGTCATCTACGAGTAAGACATGAGAACCTTCTGGAATATTTTGCGCCAGTTCATAAGGAGATTGCGTCTCGTCACTACGTTTGGTTTGGTTCAATTTTGCTTGGTTGATGGTGTTTCTAGTTTTTATCAATACGCTTTCGCGAAAGCGTGCTCCCAAAACAACAGCCAACTCTTTACCAAAACCACTCACTTGATTGTAACCTCGTTTTTGAAGCCTTTTAGAATGTACTGGAACTGGAATTACCAGATCAACTTCTTGGAATCCAGAATGATTTTTTAAATCTGCAGCAAGCCAAGAACCTAGATATGTACTGATTTCTTCCCTACCACGGTACTTCAACTCATGCATCATATGTTGTACAGTGCCTATTTTTTCATAATACAACAAACTAGTAACATGCAGCACATCGATACGTGCAAAAAAGAGTTCTCGCATTTTTTCATCACTCGTTTCATGGAAATTTGTAAGTGGTAAATGCGCATGACAGGTTGTGCATACTAGGTTCTCACCAGTAGATAAAGGAGATTCACAACCAGCACACAATTGCGGATAGAGCAAGTTAAAGAAATCAAATATCCAGCGCTTCATATATTATTTACTAGGTTTACTGCGTTTAACGATTTAAAGATAACATTATGGGAACTCAAAAAGACAACCGTTTATTAAAGATCTTATTAGGACTGGCAATTTTGCTATTGATTGTGCTAGGAACTTACACCTATAAAGCACATCATAAAAACGAAGCTATCACCACTCAACTTAGTGTAGAAAAGATTGAAATCGAGAAAGCACTAGAAAATATTGAGGCCGACTACCAAATGGAAATCGAGAAAGGAACTATGCTCACCAGTGATATAGAAGCTGCCAAAGAACGTATTACTAGACTTAAAGATTCTGTAAGTCGCTTAGAACCTAATATTGCTATACTTGCCCGTTTGCGCAAGGAACTAGTTAAAATTAAAGATGAACGTGAAGTGTTTGCAGCACGTGTTTATGTACTTGAACAAGAAAATCAAAATCTTGCTCGTGCTAACGATAGTACACTACAAGCACTCAATGAACAAATCATAGCCAGTACAGACAAGACCACGCAAATTGATAACCTCAATGAGAGCATGGCCAAAGCTGCTACTCTTTTACCTACTAATTTCAAGGCCACAGGTGTTATAATAAGAAGCAGTGGTAAAGAAATAGAAAACGATCGTGCACGACGTGTAGACGATTTAAAAGTGTGCTTTACACTTCCACAAAATGCACTGGCATCTACTGGAGTACAATCCTTTTATTTACAAGTTGTAAATCCAGACAATAATGTGCTAGGACTTAAGAAAAAGCAACAGTTTGATGGTCAGGAACTCACTTATTCAAAAGTGGTTTCTTTCAACTATAAAAGTCAAGAACTCGATATATGTGAACTTATTCAAGCAAACGAAGATGATATTGTAAAAGGAACTTATCGCATCAATCTATACAATGGCGGCATAAGAGTAAGTAGCTCAGAGCTGGTGTTGCGATAGGTTTAAATTCAAATATAAAAAAGCGCCCTTGAGGTGCTTTTTTTATTTATGATATTCTGGTTTTAACATCAATACTTTAAAGGATTTAATAGCAACAATCAACATCAAAAAAGTAAACGGGTAACAAAAACGAGAATTTGTTCCAAAGGTTATCATAGCTTGAAATCCAGCTCCTAGAATAACTAGAAAGATTAAAAACTGTATCATTCCCCAATTTTTAAGAATCCTACTTTTTAAAAGAAAAATTAAGCTTAGAATTAAGAAGGTAATATTCAAGAATATTAATACATATTGCTGTCCATAAATCCATAATCCGACTAAACCTTTACGCACATATGTACTATTAAATTTATCGACATTCCATAATAAGGTATTCTCTGCTCCAAAGAATTTACAAAATGAATATGCTGCTTGTTTTCCATAATCGATTGGATTATCGATTAATAGATTCTTAGACATCTCTTTGAGATGAATAGATAATTCAAGATCATTTAAATCGGTAGCGCTTTTCAATTCTTCTCTTGCAAACCATACAGTCATGGGATACGCATGAACTTTATTAGTAGCAAGAACTTCTTTGCGATGTTTTAATAATATCTCTCGTTCCATTTTATACTCATCAGGTAATTTTTCATAAAATGAAGTTCCAACTTGAGTCAAATTGATTCCTTCATAAGAACTGGTCATAAAAACACCAGTATTAAAGTGATTAAAACTGTTCCAGCCTATTAAAGTGATTACAGGAATAACTAATAACATCAACAAAGGAAGCACACGATTTTTAAGTTCTTTAAACTGAGTTGCTGCAATAAAACTGACTATTAAAAAAGGTACATAAATAAAAAACGGACGCACTAAAAATAAAGCAGCACATAACACTGCTATTTTTAAATAGATAATCAAACTATTTCTAGATTTAAAGAAAGTGTACTTGTTCAAATACCAAATCAACGTAACTAATAAAAAGGCAGACAAACTCTCTGTAAGAATTGCAAAATCATAAAATACAGACGGCAAATAACTACTTAAAATAACACCTATGAATAGTGCTGATTTTTGAGAAATCCATTGCTTTGACATTTCATAAATCATGTACAAGGATAATAATCCCATTAAGTTTTGAAATACAATCGCAAGCCAATGAATATTCCCAAAAACTGATAAAAACATAGAATAACCAGGTGTTCTCGCTCCATGATAACCTACAAACTCGCCATTTAAAATTAAATTTGTTAGTTCTATATAATCTCCCGAATCTGGAAAATAGGTGATTCCGTCGTAGAATAAAAAAATCAATAAGCGTATTAAAACACTATAGCATAACACTACAAAAAGTCCATGTTTTTCTAACCATGACAATAGTTCTTTCAATTGCTTCATAAATACCTTCTATAAATTTTAAAAAAGGAAAGAGGCAATTTCAAAACATCTTTAAAGCTTATTCTAGAATCACCATCATCTACCCATCGAGAAAGTGGAACTTCTTTGATGATCTTAAGGAAATCACCCTTTTTATTCTCTCGTCTCAAGCGTAGTAATAACTCTACATCAAAGAGCCATTTAGTTTCAAAGGGTTCATTAAAAAGCCCTTGAGCAGTTTTAGCATCAATAACTTTTGCACCGCATTGCGTATCATAAATACCTGTTTTTAAGAAAACGCTATCAATAATGGTAGCAATAACTCTACCTGAAAAGTGTCGCCACCAGTATCTTTTAATCTGTGAACCTGCGATTTTCAACCGAGAACCCATCACCATTTGATAGGTTCCTTCTTCATGAATATGGATTAGTTGCTCCATTTCTTGAAGACTTGTACTTAAATCAGCATCGAGGTAACCTATGGTTTTATAATGATCTTTCAAATGAAGTACTCCTTGACGCACTGCTTCGGCTTTACCTACATTTTTAGATAATTGTAGGTATGAAATCTGGCTATTTTTACTGGACATCTCATTTATGAGGTTTCCAGTATCGTCATTACTGCCATCATTAACAAGTAATATTTCAAATCCATTGAAATCACAAAACGCATCGACGTCGAGCCTGGATTCTTCGTTAAAACAGGGAATAATGATGCATGTGGATTTCATTTTCTAAAAATAACTCTTATAAATAAATATGTGAGATGTAATATTCGCTTTCGCGAAAGCGAAATACACAAAATCACATCAATTCAAACTCAGTATTTTTTACATTTGCAGCTATGGCAAAGAACAACGATCAAGATCAGTTTAAAAAGGTACTCTCACATGCAAAAGAGTACGGTTATGTATTTCAATCTAGCGAAATCTATGATGGACTTGCTGCCGTTTATGACTACGGTCAGAATGGAGTTGAGTTAAAGAAAAACATAAGAGAATACTGGTGGCAAGCAATGACACAATTGAATCAAGATATCGTAGGGATAGATACTGCTATTTTTATGCATCCTACAACTTGGAAAGCTAGTGGTCATGTAGACGCATTTAACGATCCTTTGATTGATAATAAAGATTCTAAAAAACGCTACCGTGCCGATGTTCTCGTGGAGGATTACTGTGAGAAGCAACTGCAAAAAGCCAATAAAGAAATCGCCAAAGCTGCAAAACGTTTCGGTGAAGATTTTGATGCAAAAATGTATGCAGAAACTAATCCACGTGTGATGGGTTATATGAAGAAGGCAACTGAGCCTACAGCAAGACTTGCCGCACTTCTAGAAGCCGAAGATCTTGAAGGAGTAAAAGCATTAATTGAAGAGCTTGAAATAGCAGATCCTGATACAGGTTCTAAGAACTGGACTGATGTACGACAATTCAACCTCATGTTTGGCACAAAAATAGGTGCTAGTGCAGACACTGCAACAGATCTATTCTTAAGACCTGAAACTGCTCAAGGTATTTTTGTGAACTTTGCAAACGTACAGAAGACAGGAAGAATGAAGATACCATTTGGTATAGCACAAACTGGAAAGGCTTTTAGAAACGAGATTGTTGCAAGACAATTCATTTTTAGACAGCGTGAGTTTGAACAAATGGAAATGCAATATTTTGTAAAACCTGGAACCGAATTAGAATGGTTTGAAATATGGAAAGAGAGACGTATGGCATGGCACAACTCTCTAGGAATGGGAGCAGAAAATTACCGTTTTCACGATCACGAGAAACTAGCACATTATGCAAACGCTGCGACAGATATTGAATTTGATTTCCCTTTTGGCTTTAAAGAACTAGAAGGTATTCACTCAAGAACAGATTTTGACTTAAAAGCACACGAAGAGCATAGTGGCAAAAAGCTACAATTCTTTGATCACGAAGAGAATAAAAACTACGTTCCTTATGTACTAGAAACATCTATAGGTCTAGACCGCATGTTTCTTGCAGTATTCTCTAACTCATTAGTAGAAGAAAAATTAGAAGGTGGCGGCGAGCGCACAGTACTTAAGTTACCTGCAGTTCTTGCTCCAGTTAAAGCGGCTATTTTACCTTTACTAAAGAAAGACGGATTACCAGAAATCGCAAACGAAATCATAGACGAATTAAAGTGGTCTATGAAAGTAGCTTATGAAGAGAAAGATTCTATAGGTAAGCGTTATGCACGCCACGATTTAAACGGTACGCCTTACTGTGTAACCATAGATCATGACACTAAAGAAGATCACGCTGTAACGGTACGTGATCGCGACACGATGACTCAAGAGCGTATTGCTATTAAAGATTTGAAAAACTACCTAGAATCTCGTGTGAGTATGAGTGAATGGTTGAAAAAGATATAAAAGGTCAATAGCACATATGAAGTTTGTTATTATGTTATGACAAACTTTTTGATTTATTCAAATCAAAAAGGGTCGCTAAAAATAGCGACCCTTTTTTAATATTATATTTATTAAGTAATCTTTATTTCTTAATAAATTTACTTGACTGACTATTTCCTTCTACATCTGTTAACTGAATAAGATACATTCCTGCTCTCAGTGAGTTTGTGTAAATCGTTGAGCCTTCAAACTGAACTGAAACCTTTCTTCCTGTTAATGTAAAAACATCTACTGTTTGTAATTCAGAATTTTCAGTATGTAAATTATCTGATGTTATAGTGGGATATATAGATATTTCTTTAATGCTCGACAAATCATCTGTTGATAAAGTTGCTGTCTCTGCTACTTCAAAGTTATCTACAAATACATTAGTTGCTAGAGTAGTAACAGTTCCCTCAAATGCCCAAAAAGCAAAAACTACATTGTTTGAAAAGAAAGAACTATCTAGATCAACAGAAAAGGTTTCTCCTCCATTAATTATAACACTTGTACTATCAAATGCCATTAAAGATGTAAACGTAGCAGCTCCATCTGTAGAAACTATTAAATGTATTTCATCACCTGCATTAAGAGGCTGAAAAGTAGTTGAAGTATTGCTGTTATTAGTAAAAGCCATATCCCAACTTACCGTATAAGTTCCAGGACCAGTACTGGGCGTAGCTGATAAATCTACTGTAGGACTAATTAAAAAATCACGCTTTACACTATTGGTCATATTAATTCTTATAGCTCCTGTAGTTCCGTTATTATTAAAACCATCTCGCAGCCACGCACCACCATCATCTACAGCCCATCCATCTGTAAAAAGCACATCTGTATCTCTTGTTTGATTCCAACCAGCCAAAGAGAAGCCGTTACCCGTTTGATTATTAACAATCCCTGAAAAATCTTCGGCCAGTATAACTGCCTGACTATAAACAGTACTGCAAATTAAGAAGATTAAACTTGAAAGTAAAAATTTGTTCATGATTTTATTATTTAAAAATTAACTGAAAAGATATTAAAATTATAATAAAAAAAATTCTATTCAAGATAAATCATTCTAAGAAACTACCTTTTTTATTGATAAACGATTTATTACCAGAATATTTTGAATTAAAACCTATACCATAATCATTTTATTTTTGGTGAATAAAATAGTTTAGAATCACTTTTAAAAACCAAATGACATAAGTTCTCGCACCATTTAGGTTTAGGGAACGGAAACTGAATTAAAAAAAATACAAAAAAACTGGAGGATCAAATCTAATTATAAACCGTAAAAACACCCATTTGACTTGTAGACATTTTCCCTTCAGATAAAACAGATGAAACATCATAGAATTCTATAATTCGCAGATTACTTCGTCGCTATTGCTAATTGTAATATATTTTAAATAAAATAATTCTATTATATCACTTCAATCGAGAGTCGAGAACGGTTTATGTTCATTTAAAAATCATTCGTCTTCAACCTTTCCGTCTTAGACTCTATCGAGCTTAAGCTACCTTTTCTCAGATGAGGAAAGGTGCTTTTACATTCTGGTATAAAGTAAACGCCACAGCTTTAAAACTGTGGCGTTTTTAATTTTACTCTTTTCAAAATTTATAAAACTCTATTAAGGATTAACATCGTCTATGACAACGCATAACTCGCCTTCAAGACCACCAGTTGTAACGACATCAAATCTAAATTCCTCGCCTACAGCAGTTCCCGCAAGTTGACAAGTTACGGTTACAGGATAATTAGTACCATTGATTCCTAAAGTTCCAGGTCCTACAGCATTCAAAGTAACTGCACCTGTGGTTAGAAATATATTTCCTGGATTAGTGGTTTCATAAACCTCAACAGCGGCTACTCCAGGTCCACCGTTATTTGGGAATAATTCTGTTTTTAACTGTGCTTCGGGCAATAACGTGTTTGTTGTCCCATCAAAAAAGGTGAGTCCTTGAAAATTACATTGGTTTTGATTGTCGGCCATACCGTCGTCATTATCACAACTTAAAAAAGCAATGGACATAAAAAATAACAAGGATACCTTAACTAGAAATTTCATAAAAATGGTTTTTAATATTTATTAAGATGATAAAAGTAATTACATACTCTAGTCTCATCTATAGTGGATTGATGTACGGTAGATTTCATTCCATGAAATAGCGAGTTGATTGTTTTTAAGAGATAAATAGAGTTATTCATTATTCACCTAAAGCTACATAATTTCCAGCTCCAGCTGCAAGACTAGACTCAAGCACAAAACTACCAGAGCTTATATTATAGATATGTAAAGCATTTGCATCAGTAACATAGACATAATCACCATTTACAGCACAACCTCTAGTTCCAGAAAGAGCTATACTATCTAGTAGAGTAAAAGTTGTTAAGTCATACATTTTAATACCATCATAACTGTTCTGTAATGGAGCATTTGTACCAGGTTTCATAGTTATATAAGCAATGTTGTCATCTATACTGAAAGTAGTCGCATGTCCATCTATTAAAATCTCGCTTTGTAGCGTTAGTGTGCCAGTATCAAATTTCTTTAATTTCTTATCTATAATGTTTGCTACATATAAAGAAGTTCCATCTGTTTCTAACCAACTGTGATAATTAAGAAAACTTCCATCTCCATAAGAGGAAATATCTACATCTAGATTATTAGAAACTCCAGTCGCTATTGGGTTACTAGGATTAGTTAAATCATAAAGTGTCAATCCACCAGCTTGTTCAAGAGTAAATAAATTATTTTGAGTCTTAGTAACACTCATAGCATCTGCACCGGTATTTACTTGTAGATTAAAACTGGCATTAATTAAGTCAACGGTATGGAGTCCACCATTAAGATCTGTTAGATATCCTATTCCATTATCAGTATATAAGTCACTTAAAAAAGTAATCCCTATTGTATTATCCTTAGGCATCGCAAGTGCTAGCGCAGGTATACTAGGATTAGAAATATCAATTAAACTTATATAAGGGTTTATAGCATCCGCAGTAGCAACATAAGCAACTCCAGGAGAAACACTTACAAAGTATGAAGTAAACGTTGTAATACTTGATTCAAAAGTTGGTGCGGTAGGATCTGTAATATCGATTACTTTTAAGTTTGCACCATCAGTAACATATGCATAAGAGGCATTTGTAGTACTTCCTGAAGAATTTGAGGAACTGTTATCACTACAGCCAGTTATTAAAACAACTAGAAAGACTAAAAAAGAACTCCTTAAAAATTTCATAATATCTATTTTGAAAAACCAAAATAGTTAAACCATCATCCACTAAATAGTACCACTACATAAGTGACTACTTTCATTATATGAAAGGTAGACTTCATAAGCTCAAATGATTTATACTAGAAATAAGCCTTTAATTGAACGCTACCCGTATGTATAGTTCTTGAAGTTTCAGAATCGCGGCCGTTGTATGAAATGTTTAAATCTAGGAAACTAGAGATGTTTTTTTGGAATAAGAGATTCCACGTGAAGTTAGTTCCTGGTTGTAATCCTTCCAGCATCTGGAAACCTACTGGAGAAAATGCCTGACCTACAAAATCGTTTTTCACATAACGTATTTCACCATTCACGGCATACTTTTGTTCCTTATTGAACGACCAACTTAATCCTAGATTTTGCTGGTTGAGCATCGCCTCTTCATTCACTACATTTTCTTTGTTCTCTATTTCATAGAACACATCTACTCGACTGCTATTACCAAACAAATAAGAGACTTGTGGCTTAAAAAGACTTTCATTAATCTTAAAATTACGATTGGCAAAATTCTCGCTTTCACTAGCATTAAAACCTGTTTGCCCATCAATAGTAATCAACCAGTTTTCCTTGATTTTATGTATAAATCCTATTTGATGACTTTCTATATCACTGCTCAAACTACCTATACTTTGTAAGTTCTCGTTTGCGCTGCTTATGAAGGTATAATTAGTCGTGTACTTTTGTTTACCACGATTAAAGAATAGACTGTTTCTAAAATTGAGATTCAATCCTAACTGGTCATCACTGGTACCAAAAGGATTCAAATCAAAAGTTGCTCCTTCTCGCGCCACCATGCGATCTATCAAATAACTCGTCTGGTTATAAAAATGAGAAAGTACTTTTTTATAACCTTCTTTTTGTACCCATGAAACTGGATTTAAAGTCAGTGTTTGTGAAAACTTGTTCTGGTGCGTTGGGATAAAGACCTGGTTAGGTAATAAGATGCGCACAAATCGACCTTGGTCTTGAAACTGCGCTATTTCAAACTCATTTAAATCCTGTATTCCATCACCATTGTAATCAATCCATGTAAAAGTCCCTTGCCCAGGATTTACCGCTACATATGTAAAATCCTGTCGTGGTATGGTCGAGCTGTTGGTCTCATAAGTCGTGTTCCACAACACTTTTTTATCAAAAAACTTGCGCTGGTATTGCAACCTGCTATTAAAAGAAACCTCATCTTCCACCGTTTCTAGTTCGCTTTTTAAAATACGATAATTGGCATACACTTTTAAACTGCTCTGCTCATTTTTAATAGGTTGAGATCTCACGTAATAATTATTAGAACGATTCACACGTTCCAGGTTGCCCAATCGCAAACTATCATTCACACGATTTCTATAACCTACTTCTACAAAAACCGCCGTACTATCTCCTACTCCAGTATACAGTTCATAACCTGTAAATCGCTGTGATAATGGTGTGAAACTACCGTCAGCAATTACGGTTTGCTGGTTGTCCTCTGTATCAAATCTCGCGCCTATCCATTTATTGTTAAAACGTTTAACCACATCGGCAGTTGCTCTGTAGAATTGTGATTCTAGAGCAGTAGCGTTTGTGTTCAGTACGCTTCCGCGAAAGCGTGCTGTCCATCCACCATCTCGATACAAACCATTTAAGTTGTGTTTATTACCACTGTAACTATCTGAAAACTCGAGATGCTCCAACTCATAAGTAGCGCGCATGGTGGAATCTTGAACATAATCGAGTCCTACGGTAGAAAAAATCTGGTTACCGCTTATGACATCAAGATTCCAATCGCGATTAAATTCAATATTATAAATACGTTCTACATTACGGAAATTCTGGTCGATATAATCTGATTTTACACGAGCTTTAATGGTCGTAAGTGAATCTTTTTTCCACAGTTGTTGTTGCACGGCAAGTTTCACAGCAAGACCACGGTTATCATCATCATCTATGGTAGAAAACCTGTTCAAATCATTGCTGCTGGCTGCTATTTCTGTATCGAGAATGGTCGTTTTTGAGGGATTATATCGTGCTTTGGCACCAGCGATAGTAATAATCTCAGGCGCAAAAAGTCTAATCACTGGTTCAAAATTACCTTGAGGAACACCAGCAACAGGTGGAATAAATTCATAAATATTTGCAATCGCTTGATCATTTATAAGAACATAATTCCCTTGATTCTCGCCTACAAAAGAGAAGCGCACATTAAACAAATCGTCTGTAGCGTTTTGCGAAAAAACAAATTGTTCCACACCAGCCACCACATCACGGCGATACAATATTTTATTTTCTGAAAAAGTATCGGGAACCGCACTTGGTGCAATGGCGAGATCTTCATTATCACCAGCGGCTACTAGAATAGCGACTTGGTCCTCGTTTAGATTTTGTTGTAGTGGTTGATTTTTAGCATCACTTTCGGTATAGATATAGGATTCTACACTTAGTTTATCAGTTTCATAGCCGCCTTTTCCGTAGCCTACAAAACGGGTGAAATTGCGCTCACTATACTGATATTCAATAGAAAGTCGCATTTCACTGGTAATAGGAAATGTGGAATTGAATCGCACTTCTCCAGCGTTATAATCAATCACGTAGTCTGCATTTTCTCCTCTTGTAAGCGGCACACCATTTACAAAAACGCGCTCACTACCAGAAACGACTAGAATGAACAACTCACCATTGCGACCGGTAAGTTTATATGGACCTTGATTTCCTTCTTGACCTGTGAATCTTGAGATATTGAAAAGACCACGTACAAGTGCTCCAGCAGCTTGCACATAACTTTTTGAATCCTCGCCATTAAAATTGACCTGACCAGAGATTCCTTGAACTCGTTTTGTGAAATTATTGAAATAGGAATCTGTTTGTATTAAATCTACATCTCCAGCTCTTATATTCCAATCATCGCTATAGAGTTCTATAAAAATTTGATCAAATTCATCGAGGCGCTGGGAATAACCGTTTTGGGTTTGTGGAACATTTGCATCTTGAATAGAAGCTCGTAGAGATACTTTATCTGACAACGCACCAGTGATTCTCAAATCCAGTTCTGAGTCCACGACGGAGTTTTGGTTATTTCCCACTCGCAATCCACGTGTAATAGAACCTGTAGTATTCAACCCATCAAATGGTACATAGTTACGCTGCACGGTAGATTGCCTTAACGCGACCACTCGTTCTTGAGCACTCTCATTAGGTAAAATTATTTTAGGATCGTATTCCTGGTAGGTTCTAGTTAAAAAGGCTGGCACTGGTAAAAACTGAATATCAATCGAGTCTGTTTTTATGGCTGCTTTATTTTTAATAAGTAACATCGCTTTTGCAAAGTCTACTCGATAAGCTGTGGAGTCCACAGACATTCCACGACTGTCCACCATTTTAAAATAGGACGGATTAATACTTATACTATCCAGCTGTATACTGTCTGTCACCGCACGACGTACTTTCTTCACATTTACATATTCTTGCGCGCTGGCAAGCGTACAAAGAATAGTAAAGAGAAATGCAATGCAGTATTTCATATGCTGTTAAAACAGATTCTCTTCAAAAATATTTTAATTGAGACTGGTATGGCTTATAAATATGGGGTTTTTTGTGTTCTTGGACCTCTCTAAAAACTGTTTTGGGTATTAAAGCCAACCTCACAGGTTTGGCTTTTAAAAACTTTGAAGTGATTACAGCTTTAATGGTTTTGAGTAGAATAGAGTTGATTTTAATCAAAACCTGTGAGGTTTGGATTTAGATTTTATAACACCGCTTGAACTAAAAATGGAAGTAATAAAAAACCTCAAGAGAGTTTCTTGAGGTTTGTAAGAATTATATAACAATTACTCTTTGTACATGTACCAATATTCAATTGACTCATTATTAAAATATTTGAGTCTTAAATAAATTGTGTCATTTCGCTTTTTAAGAACAGTATTTAAATCTGAAATAATATTACCTCTTTTCAATTTAAAACTAATTCCATTTTCATAAAACTTACTGATCCCTACTAGTTGGTTATTACTAGATAAGGAAGTATATCTATTATCTTGGCTAATTTCAGGCATTAGATACCCAGCCAGTTTTCCTTTCTCAATTTCTATGAAATAATCTAAACTTTTATTTAGGTAACCATTTAGCGAATCCTCTTTTACTTTAGGAATACTTTTGAATCTATAAGTTCCATTCCACAAGTTGTTATCTACGATTGAAAAATCTTTTAATCCATCTAAAAATAAAATAGAATAAGGCTAAATTAAAAACGATTAAAGCTATTTGTACTACAATTAACAAGTAAGGAAATTCATCGGATCTAAACATATCTTTTGAGTTTAAAATTGTATTTCAGTATACATACTTCGAACGGATCCATCCAAATTGTCCATAATTTGATAAAACCACTAATCAACAGGAAAAGTTTTACATCTCCTCTTACTTCTAACACATTAAAACTATCGTAGCTACTACTGTCTAACGTTTCTTGATTATCATTATGGATATACTCTAAAAAAATATCTCCACCACTAAGTGAAGAGTTAACATTTTCTACAGATGTTTCATTAATTAATGGTGTGGATGGATCATCTAAGTTTAGGTCTAATCCAACTGTTATTGTCGAAATTGCAGTAAAATCAGTAGACGCTACAACTCTTATCTTACCATTAGGTAGAGTCGATATTGTAGATGTGCCTTCTGATGTTGGAAAGTTGTTTAGAAACTCTTCTCTAAAAGCTTTAAATTCTTCAAAATTATCAAATTGTAGTGTATTAGTATCATCTAATGTCCCTGATTCGTCATCAGACCAAGATTCACCATCGCCAAGTAGATTATCTAATTGATCAGCCAAAATTTCTTCTGCACTTGGCAAAGTTGGCACTGTGATTATTCCTGCACAAGAACCATCACTTAAGGTAAGTTGATTATCACATGGT
>JALZUY010000237.1 GCA_023301395.1 Nonlabens sp. | reverse complement strand
CCAGCCATCATTATTAAAATCAGACGCATTAACACTCAAGCCATAGGATACATTTCTAGAAATCCCTACCTCAGCAGATACGTCTCTGAATTTCCCATAATCATTTCTATAGAGTTTATCTCTAAAATATACACCTTGCTCTCTAGGTACATTATTAATCAACAGCACCTTTTTATCTGGTAATTGATTTACTTGATACATATCTAAATCACCATCATTATCCATATCAAAGAAAACGGCTTGTGTGGAAAAACCAGCATCTGCAAGACCATAGGCAGCTGCTTGTTCTGTAAAAGTTAAGTCTTGATTATTTATGAATAATTGATTTTTTCTATCCTCGATTTTTAAGGAGTTTCCATTTCTACTCACGTAAATATCTAAGTATCCATCTGCATTAATATCAACCATAGTAACGCCCCAAGTCCAACCAGGCTTTTGATCAATCTTTGAAGTTTTTGAAATATCTTCAAACTTTAAATTGCCTTTATTTAGGTAAAGCCTATCTGATACTTGGTTACCACCAAAAAACACATCTGGTAATCCATCATTATTTAAATCACCTATAGCCACTCCAGATCCCACATATAGCTGGCTGTAATAGTAGTGATTGAAATAAGTAGACTCTACAATTGTATTACTGAATTCTATTCCTGTTTGTTCCACAGGTAATAAATTAAATCCACTGACTAATTCTTGAGGGTAAAGGCCTCTAATAGGCTCATTAGAACAACTGGTTATAATTGAAGATACTATTAAAAAGACTATAAGTTTAATACTATTTTTTTTCATTTTTTGAATTCTATTTTTATCATAATCAGACTAAAACCACAAGAAAGTAAATATAATAATTATCAAAATGAAGTATGTCATTTTAACAAAAGAAAGCCCATTTCTAAATTACAGAAATGGGCTCTATGTCCTTAAAAGGAATGTCAAGTCTATTAATCAACTTTCCTTTGATTAATTTATCTCAAACTTTCTGTAAATACAAATGTGTTACAATTAAAACTTGAGTTTTTCAACCTTATCCCAAAGTCCCCAGTAAGCTCCTACTTCACCTTCATCACCTTTTTTCCAAGACTCATCAAATGATGAGAAATAGAAAATCTCAATATCATTTTTATCTGACCATTGTTGTGTGTCTATAAAGTATTTCATCGCATTTCCCGCAGACGCTTCAGCACCTTTTAAGCTTTCACCTTGACTAGGCCAGCCAGTTTCTGTAATGATTACTTTTTTACCGCTCAATGCTGCTGTATTTGAAGCTTGCATAAACATAGATTGCATGTGACTATTAGAAAATTCTACAGGAGTTCCTTCCCAGTATGGATAGCAGTTTGCAAGAATCACATCTGAGATTTCAACTAATTCTGGATGTACTGAGAATTCATAATATGCGTCTACATAACCTACCGCAATATGGGGAATAGCGGCTTTTACTCTTTTTATATAGTCTAGAAGTTGTTCTAGTGTAAGGTCATTGCGATAGAGCACTTCATTTCCTACTGCTGCAATATCCACAACTCCTTGTTTTGCTAAATCAATTAAGGCAGTAACCTCTTCTTCATTCTTTTCTAGATCATCGCTTAACCAAGCTCCTACCATAGTCTTTATACCATGTTTATGCGCCATTATAGGTACATTTTCATTTCCTTCGATACAAGAAAAAGAACGCACCCATTTAGTATAGGGTTTTATAATTTCTATACGCCTTTCTACTTGTTCCATCGTAATATGATCTCCAGGCTCTTGCCCGTCTTCATACATACTAAAACAGATACCGTGCATACCCTTATTAAGAGTATTACTCCATAATTGTTTTAATTCAGCTTCTGAATAATCAGACTGCTTAACACCACTACTTTTAATGTTGTGTGCTCCGTTTTCTTTAAAAAAATGATCTTTTCTAAATGACATTATTAGTACTTTAAGTTTTCATTTTTATCCCATATTCCCCAGCGCGCACCTACATCACCTTCTTGATGTATTTTCCATGACTCATCAAATGATGAAAAGTAAAAAGTATTTACACCTTTATCCTTAGCCCAGTTTGCGACGTTTACAAAATACTTCATCGCATTAACCTTAGATGGTACAGCATTTTGATTCTCTGTTCCTTCATTAGGCCATCCAGTTTCTGCAATAATTACAGGTTTACCTTGAGCTGCTTTAACAACCATCTTATGCATCTCATTAAGATAAGCGGTTGAGTTATCCACAGAACAACCTTCCCAAAATGGATAACAATTTGCTAAAATGACATCACAAGCTTCTACAAGTTTAGGATTCTCTACAAATTGATAATAGGCATCTACATAACCTATTTGAATTTCTGGTAAGGCTTCTTTAATTCGTCTTATATATTCTAATAATTCTTCAAGCGAAAGTTCTTCTCTTAAAAGCACTTCATTACCAACAACTGCAATATCTACCATTCCTTTTCTAGCCTGTTCAATAAGCCCTTGAATTTCTAATTCATTCTGTGCTCTATTATCACTTATCCATGCTCCTACGACAGTTTTCAAACCTTTAGATCTTGCAGATAGCGGTATAAATTCATTACCACTTGTACAGGAAAAGGAACGTACCCATGTAGTAAATGGCGCGATTACAGCCATTCTTTCATCAATTTGCGTAGCACTTAATTTGTTACCTACATTCTGACCTTCTCGATATGGACTGAAGCATATACCGTGTAAGCCAGCATTTAAACTTACTTTAAAATGGGCATCTAATTCTAATTGTGTTACATTAGAACTCAGGTCAGTAGGGTAAGTTCCTTTTCCATCTAGGTTACCTAATGTTTGTAATTTATTTAATGCATAGAATGAAGAACTTACGGGCTTTTCTATAGGCTTTTTTCTTTGGGCTAGTTGTGCACTTATCTCCACTGCTTTTTCTTCGGTAAGACTATAATTACGCATGATCCACATTGCAGCAAGAGTTCCTACAATAGGAAGACCCGAATAGAATATTCTAATTCCTGTTACAGACGCTTCTGTATTTACTGCATCAGGCACAAAACCAACTAGAGTCATAATAGCCCCAGTTAAAAGACCAGCGATTGCAAAACCGAACTTCACCATCCACCAATAAATGGCTCCAAAAACACCTTCTCTACGTTTTCCTGTATTCAATTCATCAATATCAATAACGTCTGATGTCATGGACATCATTAATGTAAATAGACTTCCTATTCCAAAAGAGAAAAACGGCAATGCAAAAAGAAACATATATGGTTTATCTGGTATGAATAAAAACCATAACATGATATAACCAATAATTGAAATTCCTTGAGACCATAAAAACGCTTTCTTTTTACCTAAGGTCTTAGACATTCTTGCTACCACAGGAATCACTAAAAAAGTAGTAACTAAGGCACCTATACTACCTAACAAAGTAGGCCATATTCCAGCCGCACCAGCATCTCCAGCAAACAGATAATAAACTACTATAAAAAAGGAAAAACCAGCTACTGTGTTAAAAGCATTGAAAATTAAAAAAGTCGAATAACACAACTTTTTAAAATCATTAATTTTAAAAGCCTCTTTAAAATTATCAAGGATTTGTTTTAAACTACCACCTATTGTTTTGATAGTTAATGGTGTTAAACTCTCATCATCTTTAGTAGATTTACTTTTTATAAAAAATGCAGGCACCATTGCTAGTACGGCACAAATAACTCCTACCCAAATCGCAATAGTACGAGTTGCTACCGCTCCATTTTCAAACCATTCTGGATCATACATAATCACCCAAAACCATGGCGCAATTACCCAAGCCCATTGACCTATCCATTGAGCAACTGCCATAATATTAGTACGCTCATGAAAATCTTCACTCATCTCATAACCCATAGCTACGTATGGAACACTAAAAATGGTAAGTCCTAGATAAAAGGCTAATGACCATAACAAGAAATAAACAAAATTATAACTCAAAGTATCTACCTCATAAAGTTGCCACATAAAGCAAAAAGAAAACCCCATAATAACAGCACCTAATAAAACATACTGGCGACGTCTTCCCCAAACAGAACGTGTATTATCTGAAATAAAACCCATTACTGGATCAGTAATAGAATCAAATACTCGTGGTAAGAAAAATAAAATTCCCCACATCCATGTTGGAAAACCTAAATTCTGTACTAGAACTACCATAAAAATTCCTAACGCAGCAGGAAACATTTGATTTGCCAGCATACCTAAACCGAAGGCTACTTTCTGACCAAAATGAACTTTGTTTGTAGAAGACATAAATTTAGTTTTGAGTTGGTATAATTACGGTTTGTAGTGCTTGAGCACTTAGATTAATATTGATCACGCTTTCGCGAAAGCGTAATTCATAATTCTTATCTTCCATTCCTTCATTGAAAATAACAAAAGCAATTGTCCCATCTGGATTTTGTGCAGCAGTAACCATCAAGTCTTTATCTTGATTTTGAACATCTATAATCTGAGCACCAGGTCTTATATATTTACTGAAGTGTGCCATAGTGTAATACAATGGTGTGAAATAAACCTCATCATTATCGGGATCTACGATTACTGGTGCAACACACCAGTTCTTGAACCAGTTAGGTCCACCTTGTCGATCTAGCACCATATTCCAATCTACCCAACCATCTACCCAATTATTGAGACAGCCTATGATATCACGCGCATAACGGTTTACCGGAGCATATTTAGGGTGCAGATGCTTGTCTTTTTCACTAGCCCAATCCCAGCCCCAATCTGTAGACTCTTTAGACCAGTACCATTTATCATTTTTCCATTCTGGGACTTGTGAATCTACACAACCTTCAGTCTCTATAAGGTATTTATCTGGTGCTTTGTTGTGAGCATATTGTAAATCTTCTGGGAAATAGTCATAGGTACTTTCATACCAGTGAATGGCGGTACCGTCATAGTATTTTGAAGATGCCTCATCTTTATACATAACATCTACCCATTCTTTGATTCCTGCTCTATTCTGGTCGTAACCTAGAATGATTTTATCGCCGTAACCATCTTTTTCTAACTTAGGACCTAGATGGTGCTGGACAAAGTCTGTCATCTCTTGTGGCGAGTAATGCATGCTTTCCCAATTA
>JALZUY010000236.1 GCA_023301395.1 Nonlabens sp. | reverse complement strand
ACGTTCAATCTCTTGCTGCGCAGCCAGAAGATTACCCTCGACTCGCTCCGCAATGAGATTCACAGGCATTATAAATGGTTTTAATGGCTCTATGCGATGTAGTAAAAAATTTGCTATGATTTTATAGTCTGGACGTTTATCCAGTAATAACTTCATCAATAAAATGCCATCTATTCCACCTAAAGGATGGTTTGATATCGTGATAAACGCTCCTGTTTTAGGGATGCGGCGCAAGTCCTCTTCAGGAATTTCAAATTCAATTTGAAGATCCTCAAGCAATGCAGCTAGAAAATCTACATCTTTAAGATGTTTGTGTCTATTATACAATTTATTAAGCGTAGATATGCGCAATAACTTCATGAGTGACCAGCCACCTAAGGTTCCTAAAAAACCATATTTATCAATTTGAATCGCCTTTGCGACTTCCTTTGCTGTTACCAGACCCATTCTTTATTTTAAGATAGTAGATTTACAAATATAGCATTTTTGAGCAGTGCCACGCTCTAGCCTTTAACGACCAGTTGTAAGGTTTCTTGCGTGCGCTGTCTAAGCAGTACTTTTTTGCCGTTTTCAATTGAATCAATGGCGTTATCACTATGGTGTCTTATAGTATAAAGATCAACATGTTCAATCGCTCTCACTTTATAACGTTCTTCAAGATCTACCAATAACTCCGAGAGTTTATGATATTTGTCTTCTACACATAGTGTAAAGCTTATTGCAGAGTTTTGTAACAAGCCTACTTGCATTTTACTTTCACTCAACTGATGAAAAATATCACTGATATTATGCTCACCTATAAAACTAAAATCTCTTGCAGATATTTCAAGAAAAACCAAATCTTTGCGCACAATATAACAAGGAATCATAGGAAATAAAGCTTCTCCTTCTTTGATTACTGTGCCTTGTTCTGTTGGGTTTAAAAAAGATTTCACTCGCAATTCAATTCCTTTTCTCTGTAAAGGCTGTAATGTTTTTGGGTGAATAACACTTGCCCCATAGAACGCAAGTTCTATCGCTTCTCTATAAGAAATTTGCTCCAGTAAAACCGTGTTTTCAAACACACGTGGATCACCGTTCAATACTCCAGGAACATCTTTCCATATAGTAACATCACTTGCATTAAGTGCATATGCAAGAATCGCTGCTGAGTAATCACTTCCTTCACGACCTAGTGTGGTTGTAAATCCATTGTCATCTGATCCAATAAATCCTTGAGTCAGGAACAATTTACCAGCACATTTATCTTTAATTACCTTCTCCGTACTTTTCCAATCTACTGCTGCATCACGATATTTACTGTCTGTCTTTATCAATTTCCTTGCATCCATCCATTCCACTGGAATTCCATTTGCATTGAAATAAGCTGCAACTATTTTTGTAGACATTAACTCTCCATAACTCACTACTTGATCATAGAGGAATGCGTGATTTCTACTTTGATTGCGCTGCATTTCGCCTTTAAGAGAATCAATTATATCAATTATGCTTTTTCTTAGTCCGCATTCGCGAAAGCGTAATAACACATCTTCACTAGCTCCGGTAGATTCTAGATCACTGACAATATCTATGTGGTTAGCATACAGCGTATCAATAAGACTTAAATAACCCTTATCATTTTTTTGAGATTGGTCAATGATTTTCTCAAGAGCATTTGTGGTTTTCCCCATCGCAGAAATCACAATTCCTAAATGCTCATAGCCCATAGTTTGAACTACTTTCAATACGTTACGAACACCAGCTGCATCTTTCACAGATGCCCCACCAAATTTAAATACTTTCATTTCTCAAGACATATTTTTTTAATGATTCCTCATCCATTTGAGCTAGATTCCAATCTTCAAGAATGGTAGCTCCTGTATTTTTATAAAATTCTATTGCACTTGTATTCCAGTCCAGCACTACCCATTCCACACGTTTTACTTGCTGTTCAAAGGCATAATTCATTACTTGATTATATAGTGCTTTACCTAAACCTACACCTCTCATTTCTTGAGTAACAATTAAGTCCTCAAGGTGAATGGTTTTACCTTTCCAAGTTGAGAAACGTGGATAACACAATGCAATTCCTTCAATTCTCTCTTTATACAAGCCTACAAAACATTTAAACAATGGATGATCTCCACTGCCATGCTTTATCAATTCCTCAACATTAACCTGCACAGCATCAGGTTCCTTCTCAAAAGTCGCCAGCTCATGAATAAGTTCAAGAACTCGAGGATAATCCTCTATTATGGCTTCTCGTACTTGTATCATAATTATAAAAGTTGCGTAAATATAAAGTAGAGTTATGTACAAGTTCTTAAAACTATCTTACTACATCGTTATATACCTGTAGATAATTTTAAGATATTTGCAACTGACAACAAACCATTATGGCACGTAAAAATCAAACTTTAGGAGAATTCATTATTGAAAATCAATCTGAATTTCAATATTCTAGCGGTGAACTCTCCAGGCTTATAAACTCTATAAGACTTGCTGCAAAGATGGTTAATCATGAGGTTAATAAGGCTGGACTGGTAGATATTACTGGAAGTGCTGGTGAGATAAACACTCAAGGTGAAGATCAACAAAAACTAGATGTTCTTGCAAATGACACTTTTATAAGGACTCTTACTAATCGTGAGATCGTTTGTGGAATAGCCAGTGAAGAGAATGATGATTTTATAACTATTGAAGGTCATAAAGAAAACCACAGTAACAAATATGTGGTACTTATAGATCCATTAGATGGTAGTTCAAACATAGATGTTAACGTATCTGTGGGAACAATTTTTTCTATCTATCGCAGAATTACTCCATCAGGAACACCTGTTCAACTTGAAGATTTTTTACAACCAGGTAACGCACAAGTTGCTGCTGGTTATATAGTTTATGGAACTTCAACGATGTTAGTATATACAACTGGTCATGGAGTGAATGGTTTTACCTTAAATCCTGCACTAGGCACCTATTACCTCTCTCACCCTAATATGACATTCCCTGAGGATGGTGATATCTACAGTGTGAATGAAGGTAATTATGTTCATTTCCCGCAAGGAGTTAAGGATTATATTAAGTATTGCCAGCAAGAAGAAGATAATAGACCTTATACCAGTAGATACATAGGTAGTCTAGTATCTGATATTCACCGTAACATGATTAAAGGCGGGATTTATATGTATCCTCAAAGTTCAAAAGCAAAAAACGGGAAATTAAGATTATTATATGAATGCAATCCTATGGCTTATATAACCGAACAAGCAGGAGGAAAAGCCAGTGATGGCCATACTCGTATCATGGATTTAAAACCCACAGAGTTACACCAACGAGTACCTTTCTTTTGTGGAAGTAAGAATATGGTCTCTAAAGTCGAGGAATTCATACAAAAACATGATAAGTGATATTTTTCTAGTATTTTTACTCATCCAAATGAATAATGAAAAATGAGTAAGGTATCTAAAAGTCAACCAGCTGTAATTGAAAGTATAGACAGTAATTCAAAAATTGAGGCTATTAAGAACCTCATTTTTGGAGAAAACATACAACAGTATAACACGGAGTTTCTAGATCTTAAAGCAGATCTATTAAAGAAAAGACAGGAACTTCAAAGTTTTATTGATGAAACACGCGATGAACTTAGTAAAAGTATTGATAGTCTTTCCACTGATCTTAACATACGCATAACAGATCTAGAGAATAAAATCGAAGATCGTATTGAGACAATGGAAGACGAAAAGACAAGTAGAGATATGTTAGGTAAAGCACTTATTGAATTAGGACAAAAAATCAAAGCTTAAATACTCATATCGCCATGACAGAAGATGAAAAACTGGCGTTATTAAAAACCATTCTGCTCACAGACGCTAGAGAACACTCGGAATCTATATCATTAAAAATTAATGCATTAGAAGAAATTCTAAGAGAAAAACAGAAACTCTCAGATAAAATCTCTCCTATCATTCGTGAAGAACTGGAGATCTTTGCTTCAAATATGCCCGAAAACCTAGGGCCTAGTATAACCAAGACATTAAAAAGACAAGTTACTGAATCTAAAGATGAAGTAGTAGAAGCGTTATTCCCTATACTGGGTAAAATGGTGAAAAAGTACATTTCGCAAGAAATGAAAATACTTACCGAAACGGTTAATAAGACAGCTAAAGACACATTTTCAGTAGCAGGAATAAAGCGTAAGTTTACATCTATTTTCACGGGCGTGAGTGAAAAGGAAATGATAGTAAGTCAGCTAGGCGACGCTCAAATCGAACAAGTATTTGTAATCGAAAAAGGTTCAGGTATTCTTTTAGGTAAATTTCAAATCAAAGAGACCGTTGATGAGGATATGATTAGTGGAATGCTAACTGCGATTAAGGCGTTTGTTGAAGATGCTTTTAAAGAAACAGGTCATGATTTACAATCTATAGAGTATGATTTGTATGAAATTCATCTCCATAGTTTTCATAAGTATTATATTGCAACTGCAGTAAGTGGAACATTCACTGAAACATTAGAAAACGATTTAGAAAACTTTAATCTAGAAGTGTCTCAAGAGATTAATAAAAAAGAAATATTAACTTCACGACCAGAACTAGAAAAATTACTTTTAGACAGGTACGAAACTATCAAACTCAGTAAACAGTAATATGGTATCAAAAAAAATAGTCATTGTAGGTCATTTTGGAGTTGGAAAAACATCTCTAATTCGCCGATTTGTTGAAGATATCTTTTCTGAAGATTATAAAGTTACAATAGGCGTACATATTTTAAAAAAAACAGTAGAGATTAACGATAAAGAGATCAATCTTATACTATGGGATACAGAAGGTACTGATGATATTGAAGAAATAAGAAAAGCATATTTACTAGGTACTCACGGATTTATTTTTGTTTGTGATCTTAGTAGACCTATCACCTATAAAAACATAGAATCTCAAATTGACTATTTAAAAACAAATTTTAATAATGTCCCAATTTTAAGTATAGGAAATAAAAGTGATTTATTACCCAAAGGAAGTATCTCTGGAAAAAAGGAAGAGATGTCGTTTCTAGACATGCTTGTGAGTGCAAAAGAAGGTAATAATGTTCAACGTCTTTTTGAGAAAATGGCAAAAATGTTATTTTAATGTCTATGGATCAATTAAAAAGAGACTATAAATCAAAAGATTTACAATTTGTATCTATTGATGGATCAGGAAATGTTCTAACCACAGATCAACAACTATTCCCCTTAACTAAAGGTACCTCAATAAAGGATTTTCATCCATTTTTTGAAAGTATTGAAATTTATTTTGAAGATCACGACAAGCATTTTAAATTAGAATGTGTACATATTAATGAGCGAATCTTTGATATTGATTTTTTAATTAATACGGACAATACGGCTGTTGTAATTTTTAGAGAAGGAACTGACTTTTATAATCGCGTTCAAGTAATAGCTCAAAAAAGAAATGAGTCTATCATATCCCAAGAATCCCTAGAACTTAAAAACCTAATACTCAAAGAACAAGAAGAATTTAAGAATGTTTTTATAAGGAATTTCTCTCATGAGTTACGTAATCCATTGACTTTAGTAAGCTCTTTTTCTTCCATGTTAT
Organism: Nonlabens sp.; assembly: GCA_023301395.1. Classification (GTDB taxonomy): domain Bacteria; phylum Bacteroidota; class Bacteroidia; order Flavobacteriales; family Flavobacteriaceae; genus Nonlabens. The sequence continues at coordinate 5,104 of JALZUY010000236.1, read as the reverse complement.
TAAAGACTGAACTCAATTTAGATCAGCAAATGCTTGTTGAAGCAGTCAAAGATCAAAGTGATAAATTAAGAGATATTCTAAACGATATAATAGATTTATCTATTCTCAAAACAAATTCACTTTCATTGGAAAGTGCCCCATTTGCATTAGATAAATTACTAAAAAGAATACATCTTAATTACACTACCGCAATTGCTTCCAAGGAAATTAAGATTTCATTAGAAGTAGGCTCTACAGTTCCTAAAAACCTAATAGGTGACAAGCGTAGATTTGAACAAATCATAACCAACTTCCTTGATAATGCGCTTAGACACGGGAAAGGTGAGAAATTACAGATAATTATAAAAGAAAATCAGCGTCGTGCAAACAAGACAAGCTTGCGCATACAGGTTAATACAAACAAAGGGATTATACCAGATTTGTCTAACGTAAGTAGTTTAGAAGAATACGCATCTTTAGATAAAGGAGACTTAGAAAAAACTACTGGATTAAGTTTCTCAATAGCAAGAGAACTGGCTCAACTCATGGATGGGAAAATTGCTATTAAACAAAATGAAGATGGTGGTACATCTCAAATAGCTGATATCAAATTAACTTTCCCACTACATCATACTGAGATAGAAGAGAAACCCGAAGACAAAACCGTAAATAAAATTAAGTTTTCAGAAAAAGTACGCACTATCATTGCCGAGAATAATAGCGTAACACAAATGACTGCTTTGAAGGTATTGGTAGGTTCAGGTAATTTTGACACACAAGTCTTTACAGACCCTAAACAACTCCTGCATGCTGTTGAAAATGAAGAGCATGACCTAATCCTTATGTCTTCATCACTTTCCCACATGGATGCCATTGAATTAATGAGCCTAATAAAAGAATTTGCAAACGATCACAATAAGAAAATCCCTATTATAGCTGTAAGTACTAAGACCTTACCTGAAGAACTAACAGCATATCGTAAAGCAGGATTTAAGGACGTAGTAAAAAAGCCTTATACAGATGATGAGTTGTTAAACACCATTTATAAAAGGCTTAATATTAAAAAATTTAAATAATTACCGACTTTCTAGTCCCGATCTTTATTCAATAAATATCTGTAATCTTCTAAATTTAAGTGTCCAGAAAATATTTCTACAGAACGTTTTACAAGGTATTCAGCGTCAGTATCATTAAAACCTATTGCTGTAGCATATCTCTTCAATAATTTATGTTCATTATCATCCATTGCATGATCAGCAAATACGATTTTAAATAAATCATGTAACCATTGTATGCGCTCTTCACTATCCGTAGGAGGTGTTACGGGATACGCAGATGGGTTTTTTAAAATTGCCGCATAATCAGAATCAGAAATGTCTAATTTAGATTTAAAGCGTATAAGTACAGCCATCTCCTCAGGAGACACTTCCTTATGTGACTGAGCTATACTTACTATGGTAGCAAAATGACTTTTATTTCTGGCACTTGCACCAGATTCAAACAAACTTGAGAATGACATATCTATAATTTAATACCGCAAAGATAAGAAAGACAGTTAGTGAATTAGAGACTTATTTAAGGTTATCTAGCATTTCTACAACCATTTTCTTTAAGTCATAATCATGACTCCATGACCAGTCCTCTCTGGCAACACTATCATCGATTGAACCAGGCCAGCTATCTGCAATTGCTTGTCTAAAATCTGGCTTATAATTAATATTGAAATCTGGTAAATGCTTCTTGATTTCATTTGCAATTTCTTGTGGTGTAAAACTCATTCCAGCTAGATTATAGGAACTACGCTGTTTAACATCCTCAGGATCAGACTGCATTATAGAAACAGTAGCTTTAATGGCGTCACCCATAAACATCATAGGTAAATTAGTATCTTCTTTTAAGAAACACTCATAAGAATTATTTTTTAAAGCCTCATGAAATATCTCTACCGCATAATCAGTGGTTCCACCACCAGGTAATGTTTTCCATGAGATTAATCCAGGATAGCGTATCGATCTCACATCAATTCCATATTTATTATGATAATACTCACACCAGCGTTCACCAGTTTGTTTTGAAATACCATAAACTGTGCTAGGCTCCATTACGGTTTGCTGCGGTGTATTTTCTTTAGGCGTTGTAGGCCCAAAAACAGCTATACTAGATGGCCAGAATAGTTTATTAATCTTTCCTTCCTTTGCTATATTAAGAACATGAAAAAGAGAATCCATATTTAAATTCCAAGCCTTCTTAGGATACTTCTCAGCTGTAGCGCTTAGCATAGCAGCCATTAAGTAGATCTCGTTAATCTCATAGTGTAGGCACACATTTTCAATAGAACTCTTATCCGTCGCATCTACTGTTTCAAAAGGACCTGAATTCATCAACTCGTGGTTTCCTTCTCTTATATCACTGGCAACAACATTCTCATTACCATATATTTGTCGCAATCGCATGGTAAGTTCAGTACCTATTTGCCCGCATGCGCCTATTATTAAGATTTTTGTAGCCATATTATATTTTAAGATTGGTAAATATAGTAACTCTACATTCTCTTATTCTTAATATTTACTCGTAAAAATTAATATTTTGATAATATCGCTTTCGCGGAAGCGTAGTCATTAAAACCTGACCAACTATATGAAATATCGCAATATTTATAGCACCTTTGTAGTTGTAATTGTTGAAATGAAATACATAAATATTCTTTTATTTGCCTTAATTGCTTCCTGTGGTCAAACGGAAGAAAGCAAACTTGTAGAAGAACAAAAACAAGAATCCACATTTGACCCAGCAATTTCACAAATGGATTTAAGAGGAGAGGCTTCGCAATTCAATACCTCATGGGTTCCTTATCAAAAATTCATCACTGAGCTGGAGAATTTTGATCATACCACACCAGCGGCACAAAGACTAGTACTCGCTGTAGATGACATGACCGTAAGCTTACCTGAAAAAATATCAAAACAACCTGTTAAATCGCGATTAAAAGTTCTTGAAACACGAGTGAAATCTTATCATGCTTTACTCACTCATAACAGCTATAGTAAGAAAGAACAACAAAAAAGATTTGATGAATTAATCATCGCACTGGATCAATTAAAGATTCAAATGATGGAGGTTTTCTTACTAGAAAAGGCCGAAGAAAATATTCTTAAAAACCTTGAAGAAAGTGAACTAGAACTAGAAGAGAAAGACATTCCTTAATGGAATGAATTGTCTAATATTTGATAACAACAATAGTTAAGAACTCTCATTCCAACTGAGAAAAGTTTTTTCAAACTTTATTTATCAGGACTAGAAGATGCGTAATCAATCTTTAAGACCTTACCTGCATTCTCTTTTTTGTAAATTACAGCATGATGCAAAAAACTCTATCAACATATTTAAATAATTCCATTTGCATGATCCTGCTATGCAGTTCGATTTTTGCGTGTGCTCAAAATTTCATTCCTGGTAATACATACATAGACGCTACCGGTTATGTTGAATACAGAGCAGGCAATTTACCTATTGTGATATCTGCACCGCATGGTGGTTATTTAGAACCATCAAGCATTCCTGACCGCAGTTGTACTGGATGTATTACTGGCAGAGATTCTTTTACTCAAGAAGTTTCAGATGGTGTTTATAATTCTATAGTAGCAGAGACTGGTTGTTATCCTCATTTAATTATCAATCTATTACATCGTAAAAAATTTGATGCAAATCGAGATGTTCAAGACGCTGCAGATGGTGATCCTACGGTAATTCAAACCTGGTCAAATTATCATAATTTCATAGACGCTGCAAAGACTCAGGTTGCTCAAGACTATGGATCAGGTACTTTTTATGATATGCATGGGCATGGTCATACCATACAGCGTATTGAGTTAGGATATCTTCTTTCCAGAACAGAGTTACAGCAATCAGATAGTTATCTAAATACAAACTCAGGCACTCAAGATTCTAGTATTAGAACACTAGTAAATAATAATTTACAAAACCTAACACAAGCGCAACTGGTTAGAGGCAGCAGTAGTTTAGGAGATATTCTAGAAAGCCGTGGCTTTCATACCGTGCCTAGTAGCGCAGATCCAGCGCCTCAAGGAACAGAATCCTATTTTGCTGGCGGTTATAATACTAGAAGGCATGGATCTAGTGATAATACCAGTCCAGTCAGTGCCGTACAGATTGAAATGAATTCAAACATACGTTTCAACACTGTAAGTCGTGCGACATTAATTGATTCCTTAGCTATTTCTATGCTAGATTATCACATCATAAATTACAATAACCAATTTGCTAATCAATATTGTGCGGTATTAAACAATAATGAAGTCCTACCCATTAAAAAGACAAGCATTTTCCCTAATCCTAGCAGTAATAAAATCACCTTTATATCTACTGAGTTAATTAAATCATTTACCGTTTATGACACTATGGGGAAAATCATTCTGAACGACTCATACACAAATGACTACGTTGATATATCAAAATTAGAATCTGGAATGTACTTTATAACATTACAAACTGGAAATGACAGTAAAGAAACTTTAAGACTTGTAAAAGCAGACCGTTAAGTCCGCTATATAAGAATCTCATTTAAAAGCAAAATACTTACAAAACAGCAATCAGTTGTTTTTAAATTATTCTATCAAATCTACATTGGAATCTTTGAACAAGCCATTCAAGAATATCGCCTGTATCAAAAGGTAAGATGTAAAAATCTTGTTCAGCACACACTTAAGTCTACTTTAAGGAAAATCAGGGTTATAATCTCTCAAGCTCTATTTTTAAATTCCATAGACAGATAGAACACCTTTAAAGACTTTTATTGGTTCTTAATTTAAGGGCTTTAAAACCTATCACATTGACTAAGTTCAATAGACCCATTTGAAACTAAAATAAATTTTAAGAATGAAAATCTACAAATGTCATTAGCTATTTATATGTTTTTAAAGCCGTGTACTTATAATTGCCATATCTAAATTCATGAATATAATGTCATATAGAATGAAAATAACAATATTATTAATGAAAATGAGACTTTATCAATTTGCGGGAAATGACCTTTGTGTATTAAACTTTAAAATTTATATTTACTCACTTGAATGATAGATGTTTGAAGATTCTATAGATACTAAAT
>JALZUY010000235.1 GCA_023301395.1 Nonlabens sp. | reverse complement strand
GGACCTTTAGTAGGCAAAGGAATAGAACTTGAATATCTAAGTGTCGTAACGACTACTTGGGGCGAATGGAAAAACAGACATCCAGAAACAAAAGTACTGGATATCAATACTGGACATAGAAGGAATTATGATGAAGGTATAGCTTATCAATCCTATTTTGCAACAGACGATTTAATGTTTAATGTACCTAAAATTGATAATCGATTAAAAAATAAAGAATCAATTCTAGCGATACGTTTTGCTGATCTTGAAGAAAATCCATTAGCAATTTCAACCAGTTATTTAAATGAACATCCTTTATATACAGATCAAATAGGTGATCGCAAGTTTATAGTACTTACTGATAAAACAGGTGCTAATCGTGTTTATGATACTGGAGAAATACTGTTTATAAAGTACGATCAAATGAATACCGTCACAGATCGTAAAGGTGAAAAATGGACAGTCTATGAAGATCGATTAGAAAGCTTAAATGGTATAATACTAAAACGGGTTAATTCGTTTAATGCTTTCTGGTTTGGATGGAAATCTGCTTATCCACAAACCCGATTAGTGAGGTAGATAAGGTTTAAGTTATTAGATTAGTGGTGATTTGATTGCTAATTAATCTGATATTCTTTTGAATTCATAAGCATAGTCAGAGGTTGAACCTGCGGCCATAATAAAAACAGATCCGCTAGATTCTGAAAAACGCTGGACAATTAAATTATTGTTTTTTCCAAGTGTAATACGTGTCTTAACCTTACTTACAGAGCTATATAGAAATGGAATACCTTTTCTATTGACTGTTTGATTATCTAAATAAAGAAAGCCTTTTTTAACCCTAAAAGGTATTACTGCACTATACCTGATATTATCATTATGACTGTCAATAATTGTAAGAGTCTGAGATTTCTTGTCAATTATAATTTTCACACGAATATTTCTTCCTATTTCCAATGAATCTAAGGCATTGAGAGGCTTATACCCAATCATTTCATTCATTAATAATTTATCTAGTAAGTGCTGTTTTGAAGTTGATTTACTCTTTGATAATTTATTATAATGATAGCTGTAATATTCAGATGGATTACATTCATAGATGCCTTCAATGTTCTCTAAATTAGTTGAGTTTACTTCTGTTGTAAATTTTTTAACCTTACTGTTTTTAAAAGTAGCGCAGCTATTCAATAGTAATATGAATAGTAGATAAAGTAAATAATTTGATTTCATAATATTGTTTTAGGGTACAATATTATTGTGAAAATCAAAATATAATTTGTGTTTATAGAAGAGTTGAGAATTGTTAATTGCGATTATCGCAATAGTTAAAGGAAGGTACATCTAGTATTCTAAAGCATAAACTTATCCTCGTTTGGTATTTAAAGGAAAGCAAGTTGAGTTCTATATGATATAGACGACTAAGCTTTATTTATACAAACGGCACAGCAGCAGTTTTTAGATTGAAAAACACAAACGAGAATAGGTGAATAATGATATTATATTTTGTTCTCACATAAACTGGTAATTAGCTTTGCTTTCTCAAGCATATCCCAAGATTCGTGACTGAAATCTTTAGGAGATATTCTGAAAAGAGGTAGGTACTTATTTGTTTTTTCACAATAGTAGTTTTCTATAATAAGGTTTAATGTTATTATTTCTTTAGTAGTAAATGCATCATAAGTTTCTATAGTCCCTTTAAAAATAGATGATTTATTTATAGACTCTCCTTGCGTTAAAAACACCTTAGTTTTGGGTATAGTTAACGAAGTATCTTCATTAACTACTTTCATTAAACCATCAAAATATAGTTTAAGATTGTCCTCAAAAAAAGCTGTTTTAGGTTCTGAGTACAGATTCATATCCCAGGCAAAAGCTAGAGTCCAGAAGCCGGCACTTTCTATATTTTCCCAGCCTTTGGCAAATCTTATATCTTCATATCCTTCGTAATTTATTTCTGGCGCAAACCAAAAAGGGATTTGAATGATCTCTTTTCCCCAATTACTATCCAAATGTATCAAGTTGACTTCTTGATTTGTTTGTCCTGATGATAAAACACAAATAAATAAAAGGATAATTAATAGTTTAAAATTCTTCATATTGTAAAAGTATTCTGTTTATTTAAATAAAATTATCACTTTATAGCAATAACTATAAAGTGTGTAAACTCAGTTTCACTTCCAGTCCTATAGCGTCTGAGATAGCTCTATCTTTTAATTCAGTATTATAATTTATTCCCCATCGTGTCCTGTCTACTTTAAATTTAGTAGTCATATAAAGTTCTTTGTGGTTAATCTCAGCTTGAAACTCTATGGTTTCTGTTTTTCCCATTATGGTGAGATTTGCATAGCCTTTAAAGGATTTGTGGTCGTGATATTCTGTTTTAGTAATTACTAATGAGGCTTCAGGAAATTTTTCTACATCAAAGAAGTCATCATTTTTTAAATGTTTACTAAGGCTTGTATTTCCTTCTTCATTCATGTCTTTGGCCTTTATAGAGTTCATATTAATAATAAAACGTCCACCTGTGATTTCCCCATCGGTAACTATAAAGTTGCCTTCTTTAAAATCAATACTTCCAAAATGTCCACCAAAATAGAAGGTGTAATCGCAGGACCATTTTATCTCACTTTTAAATGTGTCTATACTTAGTGATTCTTGAGCTTGAGAAATTATCATTGAACAAATCATAATAACGGTACATAAAATTCTTTTTTTCATCTTATTCTTTTTTAAAAATTAAATTCGATGATAAAACTAGAACTAGTGTAAGTAAACAATGTCAAAAGAATGTAAAAGAAGTGTCAACAGTTGTAAAATGTCATTTTTTTACTTGTTATTTACATTCTATATGAGACAAAATATCACTTACACTTTATTGTTATCACTCGTTTTCATTGCTTTAAACTCTTGTGAAACTGAGGTTATGGATGAACAAGACATCTCTCAACGCGTTAAGGTCGTATTAAGAGATACAGGTCATCAATTACTATTAGACCATAAAGATTCTACCTCATTAGTTCTTCCAGTTACTAAAGTTAACGATGACACCTATCAATTACGATTTGAAAAATCATTAACGTTTAAACCTGAGGAACTCGTAAAAAAAATCAAAGAGAATATTAATAAACTTAATTTACCTCAAGATTATCGTGTAGAGGTTATCAATTGCGTTAATAAAGAAGTGGCCTATAGTTATGAGTTTAGACTAGATCAAAAAAAGACAATCATTTCCTGTGCTGGAAGATATTTTCCTGAGCAATGTTACCTTATAGAACTTACTTTTATTAACCTACCTGTTTCTACAAGTAGCTCTTATTGGCTTTATTTACTTCCTGTTATACTACTGTTAGCAATTGCCGCCCCATTATTCTTGAGAAGGAATAGAAAGAAAGCAGATGTTGAACTGCAAGAGGAACCATTAATAGAAGAAGTAGCAATTACTGATTTCCTATCCATAGGTGATTTCCAGTTCTATCCAGAACAAAATAAATTAATTAAAACGGCTATTGAAATTCCATTGTCTAGAAAGGAATGTGAATTACTTGAAATATTTGTCTCTCAGAAGAATCAAATCATTAAGCGAGAAGATTTAATGAAACAAGTATGGGAAGATAAAGGCGTGGTGGTAGGTAGAAGTCTAGATACCTACATATCTAAATTACGTAAAAAACTAAAAGAAGATAAATCCATCAACATAAAGAATATTCATGGAGTAGGATATAAGTTAGAGGTGATATAATAAAGCCTAAACCTTATTTAATCTTCTTCCATGATCAACCCCAGAATATCAATCGCCGCTTCACTGATTTTAGTTCCAGGACCAAAGACTGCAGCAACACCAGCATCAAATAAGAACTGGTAATCCTTGCGTGGAATCACGCCACCTACGACTATCATTATATCTTCACGGCCGTATTTTTTTAGTTCTTCCATTACTTGAGGAACTAGTGTTTTATGCCCTGCAGCTAAGGAGCTTACACCTAATACGTGCACATCATTTTCAACAGCTTGTTTTGCAGCCTCGGCAGGTGTTTGAAATAATGGACCTATGTCTACATCAAACCCTACATCGGCATAACCGGTGGCTACTACTTTTGCTCCACGATCGTGTCCATCTTGCCCCATTTTGGCAATCATGATTCGTGGTCTACGACCTTCTTTTTGAGCAAACGAGTCTGCTAGTTGTTGCGCTTTCGCGAAAGCAGGATCATTCATAATCTCTTTTTTATAAACACCTTGAACACTTTTAATAGTCGCTCGGTATCTTCCATAGACGCTCTCCAGAGCATCTGATATTTCACCAAGTGTAGCACGTTCTTGAGCAGCAACAACAGCTAGTTCAAGTAGATTACCATTCTTATTTTTAGCACAATCAGTTAAGTTTTCAAGCGCTCTTTGAACTTGTGTTGTATTTCTAGTTGCTTTAATTTCTTTTAAACGATCAACTTGCTCGATACGCACGGCATCATTATCAACCTCTAGTGTGTCTATATGATCTTCATCTGGGCTTTGGTACTTATTAACGCCTACTATGGTATCTATACCGCTATCTATACGTGCTTGCTTCTTTGCAGCAGCTTCTTCTATGCGCATTTTAGGAATACCAGCTTCTATAGCTTTGGTCATTCCGCCTAGTTCTTCAACCTCTTCTATAAGTTCCCAGGCTTTATGAGCGATTTGATCTGTAAGTGATTCTACATAAAATGAACCAGCCCAAGGATCTACCGTTTTAGTAATTCCAGTTTCTTCTTGTAAAAATAACTGTGTATTACGAGCAATACGTGCGCTGAAGTCTGTAGGTAAAGCAATAGCTTCATCAAGCGCATTTGTGTGTAGACTTTGTGTACCACCAAAAGCTGCCGCAGCGGCTTCAATCGTAGTACGTGCCACGTTATTAAAAGGATCTTGTTCAGCAAGTGACCATCCAGATGTCTGGCAATGTGTTCTTAGCGCCAGTGATTTTGCATTTTTAGGATTGAATTGCTTGATGAGTTTTGCCCATAACATACGAGCAGCACGCATTTTTGCAATTTCCATAAAGTGATTCATTCCTATCGCCCAAAAAAACGATAGTCTAGGTGCAAAGGTGTCGATGTCCATTCCGGCTGCAAGTCCTTTACGCACATATTCCAATCCATCTGCTAGCGTGTAAGCTAGTTCAATATCACTCGTTGCTCCAGCTTCATACATGTGATAACCAGATATAGAGATCGAGTTGAACTTGGGCATATTTTTACTGGTGTATTCAAAGATGTCAGAGATGATCTGCATACTAGGCGATGGCGGATAGATATAAGTATTACGCACCATAAATTCCTTTAAGATGTCGTTTTGAATCGTTCCACTAAGTAGTTTAGGATCCACGCCTTGCTCCATTGCAGCAACAATGTAAAATGCCATAATAGGCAATACAGCTCCATTCATAGTCATAGAAACAGACATCTTATCTAGTGGTATTCCATCAAAGAGTACTTTCATGTCTTCCACACTATCTATAGCAACACCAGCTTTTCCTACATCACCTACCACACGTTCATGATCAGAGTCATAACCACGATGTGTTGCAAGATCAAAGGCTACGGAAAGCCCTTTCTGACCTGCAGCGAGGTTGCGTCTGTAAAATGCATTAGACTCTGTAGCACTAGAGAAACCAGCATACTGCCGCACAGTCCACGGACGACGCACATACATCGTAGAATAAGGTCCACGCAGGTTAGGAGCCAGTCCAGCCACATAATTCAAATGTTCCAGATCTTCTATGTCTTCCTTAGAATAGTATTTCTTTATCTCAATTCCTTCAGACGTTTCATAAGCTGGAATATCAACTTTTTTAGAAGAAGAGAAATTGAAATCGGCTTTTATGTTTGATATATCTTTTCTTTTCATTCTTTCACTTTTTTAAGAATAGCAACAGTTTTTACATCTGACTCAGAATTGCTTTGTGTAATAGAAAACTCGTTTTCTTTACTTTTTATAATTGTGAATTGTGCCATAGGTTTCATATCTGGTGTATCTTTTAAATCACCCAAATAGAAGTAAAGTTGGTCACCTTCTAATCTATAACTTCTAGGTCGCGGCCAAATTCCTATTTTACTTTTATGTTCTAAAGTTTGATTTGAACTAAGAACCCATTGATCACTTTGTTTAAATATATTAAAAATCAGATGATTATTTTTATTACCCCACAATACATCTGCATCACTTGTTGCATTAGGTTTTATAATTTCTACAATATCCCAAGTGCCAACAACAGTTTCACTATTTAACTCATTACTACAACCATATAAAATCAATGTAAGAAGCAACATTACAGCCACATTCATAGGTGCCGACTTAAGTCCGCACCTATGAATCACAATATTTGATTTATTAATCATCAAAATTTACTGATTTCAACTTTCTCAATAGACTCAGCTATGCGAGATGGCACGATAGGAGAGATGATAGTTTTACGAGGATTTACTTTTAGGAAAGGAAATATCTCATATTCCTTTTGCAATGGTAAGTCTACATTTGGGTATTTATTTACTCCTACAAGGACTTTTTTATTAGCTGCTAAGTCATTCAATTCTTGTACTGTACTTTCTTTAATCTTGCGTTGAATGGTGCCATCAAATAGGGATTGCACTAAACCGCCAGCGTTTTCTATGGTTTTAAAAAGCTCCAGCGTTTTCTCTGTAAGTTGCTGGGTTAATGTGTCTATATAGTAAGAGCCGTCGGCTGCATTATTGATTTTATCCAGGTAGGCTTCATCTTTTAAGATCCGTAATTGATTGCGCGCTATACGATCGCCAAACTCGTTTTCTTTATTGAAAAACGCATCATACGGTAAATTGTAAACCGTATCTGCTCCACCTAAAATGGCACTCATACATTCAGTAGTGGTACGTAATAAGTTCACATTATAATCTAGTAATGATTTGTTGCGCAGACTAGGACTTGCGGTTATATAACAGCTTAAATCTAATCCATATACATCTCCTACAGCTTTGGTTATTAAACGATAAGCTCTATATTTTGCGACTTCCATAAAGTAATTGCTACCTATGGTGGTGTCTATATTGATTCTTTTTTCTGCTTTCGCGAAAGCGTTATAAACATCAACATCGTGCTCCTTGCTTGTATCGCAATAATGATTCAAGTACTCATTTAAATGCGCGGCATAATAACCCAATTCTTGAGTTACC
>JALZUY010000234.1 GCA_023301395.1 Nonlabens sp. | reverse complement strand
GAAACCCAAGTCGCACCACGGAAACTATCACCTATCACGTTCTGTATAGCCATATCTGCCGTGAAGCGTGATCCATCATAGATATTTGATGTTTCTCGATAAGGAGAATCTGTTCCAGAGACATCATGGTGATCGCGTCCTAGAATCACAACACCTATTTCTCCAGCAGCAATAGCCTTATTAAAAGCTCTTGCTATTTCCACACGACCTTGTGCATCTGCATATAAGATTCTCGCTTGAGAACCTACTACTAGTTTGTTTTCTTGAGCACCTTTAATCCACTTGATGTTATCCTGCATTTGCTGCTGTATACGTTCTGGAGCGTCTTGAGATAATCGTTCAAGAACATCGGTAGCTATTTGATCAGTCTTCTTTAAATCCTCGGGATTATTTGAAGCACAAACCCATCTAAATGGACCGAATCCATAATCAAAACACATAGGTCCCATAATATCTTGAACATAAGATGGATAACGAAACTCTTTGTCATCGCCCGCAATATCAGCACCTGCACGGCTAGATTCTAGTAAGAATGCATTTCCATAATCAAAGAAATAGGTTCCTTTTCCTGTGTGTTTATTAATTGCTTCTACATGCCTGCGTAAAGAGCGTTGCACTTCATTTTCAAAATCATCAGGACGATTACTCATCATGTCATTAGATTCTTCAAATGATAAATCGACAGGATAATAACCACCTGCCCATGGATTATGTAAACTGGTCTGGTCACTACCTATAGAAACATGAATGTTTGCCTCATAAAGTGCTTCCCATACATGGACTATGTTTCCTTCATAAGCGATAGAAATAGTTTCTTTATTAGATTGCGCTTGTTGAACACGAGAAATTAAATCAGTAGGGTTTTTAATAACTATATCTACCCAACCTTGTGAGTGTCTAGTATGAACAGCTTTAGAATTTATCTCAGCACAAATGGTAATACATCCTGCAATATTACCAGCTTTAGGCTGTGCACCGCTCATTCCACCTAAACCTGAGGTTACAAAAATGTTTCCTGTAGGTTCTTTTTTTATTTTTCTAAAAGCATTCAGAACCGTAATTGTTGTTCCGTGGACAATTCCCTGTGGTCCTATATACATATAAGAACCAGCCGTCATTTGTCCATATTGAGTAACACCTAGCGCATTGAATTTTTCCCAATCATCAGGTTGTGAGTAGTTAGGAATCATCATACCATTAGTAACTACACATCGTGGAGCGCCTTTATGAGAAGGGAATAATCCCATAGGATGACCGCTATACATCGCAAGAGTTTGTTCATCAGTCATTTCACTCAAGTACTTCATAGTCAGTAAATACTGCGCCCAGTTTGAGAACACACCACCATTACCACCATAAGTGATTAACTCGTGTGGATGCTGTGCTACGGCGTGATCTAGATTGTTTTGAATCATTAACATAATGGCAGCAGCTTGCTTTGAGCGATGCGGATAATCTTCAATATTTCTTGCCTTAATTTCATAATCAGGCATAAAGCGATACATATATATACGGCCGTATTTTTCTAATTCTTCTCTAAATTCTGGTAATAAGGCAGCGTGATGCTTAGGCTCAAAATAACGTAACGCATTGCGCAGCGCCAGTTCTTCTTCCTTTTCAGTTAGTACCTTTTTACGTTTAGGAGCGTGGTTCACATCTGTATTATAAACGTGAGGTGCTGGTAAAATATCTGGAATCCCTTGTTTCATGCTTTCGCGGAAGCGTGCTAAAGAAGAATCTACTGCTGTATCAATCATGCTTTTTTTTTAATAGTGTCTGATGACTTATCATAACCGTAAGGACAATGGCGGCAGCCACTCTTGCAACAATAACCACGTTTAAGGTGATATTGCTCAGTAAAACAGCGGTAGCCTTGAGATGTGAGATAATAATCTCCTTCTTCTACGGGAATGATTTTTTTCATCGCTATAAAAATACGACAGAGTTTGCAGTCTTTAAAGTAATGATGCAGTAGAATAGTAGAAGTATTATTTTTGCAATATGTTTATAAGAAAGGTGTCTTTTTTAAATTGGGTAAATGGTATGGTTATCTGGCCATTTTTATTGGTTTCCGATAAGAAAAATATAGAAGATCCTGTTTTTATGAATCATGAGCGCATCCATGTAAGACAGCAACTAGAAATGTTGTTGATTCCGTTTTTTCTATGGTATGGAATAGAGTATTTAATTCTCAGGTTAAAGTACAATCATGACCGTGCATATCGAAATATTGTTTTTGAACGAGAAGCATATGCAATGGAGTATAATTTAGATTATTTAAAGAGTCGTAAAATATGGAGTTTTACTCGTTTTTATTCAAAAAAGTATCGATATGAGTCTTTTTGATATAGAAAACTCCATAAATCAGCGATATCTAGAATTTAATGATGGTGCTGTTATTGTAGATGTGAAACGTGAGGATTTATTAAATTCTCAAGTCTCTGGAAACAAGTTGCGCAAGCTTAAATACAATATACTCGAAGCCCAAAACCTAAAACACCATACCTTATTAACTTATGGTGGTGCTTTTTCAAATCATATTGCAGCTACAGCAGCGGCTGGGAATATTTGTAGTTTTAAAACCATAGGAATTATAAGAGGAGAAGAGCTGGGATATGATCTTGAAAAAACTTTAAAAAGCAATACAACTTTAAAAACTGCTCACGCACTAGGAATGCAGTTTAAATTTATATCTCGCACCGCTTACAGAGATAAATATGAGCCTCAATTTCAAGAAGAGCTCAAAACAGAATTTGGCTCTTTCTACAACATCCCTGAAGGTGGAACTAATCAACTAGCCGTGCAAGGTTGTGAAGAAATCTTAACTGATAGTGATAGAGAGAATTACGATTATATATGTGCTACTGCGGGAACTGGTGGTACTGCAGCCGGAATCATAAATAGTGCTGCACCGCATCAAAGAGTGCTGGTATTCTCAGCATTGAAAGGTGATTTTATGTTTGATGAGATTGCCCGTTTTACAAATCGAGAGAATTTTATAGTCTTTGATGAGAATAGATTTGGTGGCTATGCAAAATCCAGTGATGGATTAATTAAGTTTATGAATGGACGATTTGTTGAGAACAGTATACCTCTAGAACCTATTTATACAGGAAAAATGATGTATCGATTAGAACATCTTATCAAGACTGGCATTATTACTGGAGAAACTCGTATTTTAGCTATTCATACTGGTGGATTGCAAAGTATCGCTGGATACAATGCAATGCTAGAGAAAAAAGGCAAAATCACCTTAGATTATATTCATGAGATTTAAGTCATTATTTTACATCGTTCTTGTTAGTTTATTTATTGCTTCTTGTGGCTCAAATAAAAAAGTAGTCACGACTAAGAAACGTGATAAAACAACTAAAACGAGCATTCCAACTAGCGAAAAAGAACCTGAAGTAATTGTAATCCCTACAGGTGATGATGAAAAAGTTGCTGAAACTGTAAAACCTCGCGGTGGAGATAAAGTTGCAAACTATGTTGACCAATTTAAAGATGTCGCAATGAAGGAAATGCAGCTTTATAAAATTCCTGCAAGTATCACGCTAGCCCAAGGAATTCTAGAAAGTGGTTCTGGATTTGGAAGATTGTCTGTAGAGGCAAATAATCATTTTGGGATTAAATGTCATACTGCATGGACAGGAGAACGTATCTATCACGATGATGACGAAGATCAAGAATGTTTCAGAAAATATATTTCACCCGATTATTCTTATCGAGATCATTCTCTTTTCTTAACCCAACGTAAAAGATACCGCAGCTTGTTTTCTCTAGATCAAGATGATTATAAAGGATGGGCAAAAGGTTTGCGTAAAGCTGGATATGCCACTGATAAAAAATATCCTCAAAAATTAATAAGTCTCATAGAACGTTATGAGTTATATAAATATGACGCCACAGTTCTAGGAAATCCAGTTATTAAACCTACTGAAACTGTAGATCAAGGAACTACAGTAGAACGTCATGTTGTAAAAGCTGGAGATACCTTATATAGTCTTTCTAGAACATATAATATTACTGTAGCCCAGTTGAAAGAACTCAATAATTTAACGTCTACAGCCTTAAGTGTAGGTCAAGTCCTCATCGTAAAATCTAAAATCTAAACATTTTTAATGTCATTTAGTTACCAACGTAGTAGTGTGCTTTTTAAAGCCGCTCAAAATGTAATACCAGGTGGAGTGAATTCACCAGTAAGAGCTTTTAATGCCGTAGGTGGTTCTCCAGTTTTTGTAGATCACGCAAAAGGCGCTTATCTCTATGATGTAGATGGTAATAAAATCATCGATTATATAGCTTCATGGGGACCTATGATTTTAGGTCACGCATTTGATCCAGTTGTAGATGCCGTAAAAGCCGCTGCAGATAAAGGTACCTCTTACGGAATGCCTACAGAACTAGAAACTAAAATCGCAGAACTTGCCGTTTCTATGGCGCCTAATGTTGATCAAATACGTATGGTTAACTCTGGAACTGAGGCTTGTATGAGCGCAGTACGACTGGCTCGTGGATTTACAGGACGCGATAAAATTATAAAATTTGCAGGTTGTTACCATGGACACAGTGATTCATTCTTGATTCAAGCTGGTAGTGGTGCAGTAACCTTCGGTAGTCCTAATAGTCCTGGAGTAACTCAAGGAACTGCAAAAGATACCTTACTAGCACAGTATAACAATCTAGAACAAGTCGCTGAGATTTTTAAAAAGAATCCAGGCGAGATTGCTTGTGTGATTATAGAACCTATCGCAGGAAATATGGGGTGTATAATACCACAAGATGGATTTCTAGAAGGAATAAGAACTTTGTGTGATGAGAACGATGCTTTATTTGTTTTTGATGAAGTGATGACCGGTTTTAGACTTGCCGCTGGTGGCGCACAAGAAACCACTGGTGTAAAGGCAGACATAGTTACTTATGGAAAAGTAATAGGTGGTGGACTGCCTGTAGGAGCATTTGCCGCGAGACAAGAAATTATGAATCATCTAGCTCCATTAGGACCTGTTTATCAAGCCGGGACTTTAAGTGGAAATCCTCTAGCGATGAGTGCTGGTATTGCCATGCTATCTCATTTAAATAACAATCCAGATATTTTTACCAGCCTAGCTCAAAAAACGGAACGCCTTCATAAAGGAATAGATGCTGTTTTAACAGAGAAAGGAATGCCTTATCAAATCAATAGATATGGTTCTATGATGTCTGTTCATTTTACAGATCAACCAGTGGTAGATTTTGAAAGTGCAGCGACTGGAAATAATGACTGGTTTAAGAAATTTTTCCACGGACTTTTAAATCGCGGCATTTACTTGCCACCTAGTGCATTTGAAAGTTACTTCTTGAATGACGCGCTGAGTAATGAAGATATCGATAGGACTATTGCTGCTAGTAGAGAAGTAGTTACTGAATGGTAAATGAAGATTGATTCACATAAAAAAAAGCCGTTTCAGAAATGAAACGGCTTTTTTATAAAATTAAATAAAAATACTATTTAGAACTTAAAGCGCTTTTAACAAGGTTGTATTTACTTTCCCCTAATAGTGCTTTAAGTTGAGTTTCAAAAGAATTACGAACATCATTCATTTTTGATTGCTTCATGATATCAGTGATGTTTTCTCTTTCTATACTCGCATTTTGAGACTCTTTATCCATCACAAGTTCCAATAATTCACCTCTTCGGTTTGAATCTATGTTACCTAATGTCATGATTTGATCTACTTTTTGATCAACAATGGTGTTGAATTTATCAGTTTTTTCTTTGATGGCATGGCTGTTTTCTAACTGAGCATCAGTTATTTGAGGTGCTTGTGCGTAACCTATTCCAGCTACTAAAACTGCTATAACAAATAATAATTTCTTCATGATTGTTGTTTTACGAGATTTTAAAAATAAGAAATAAAATAGATACTAAAAACAAAAGTCCCTATCATTCTCATGATAAGGACTTTCTGACTGAACTAAAAAAACTAAACTAATCTCTTTTCCTTCTTTTCTTGTTGCCTTTTTTACTACGTTTTCCCATTCTTTTCTGTATCATCTTTTCCCATTTGGCATATTGGTTTTCGTTAAGAATTTTTTTCATAGCGCGTTTTGCGGCTATTTTTTCATCCATAACGGCTATTTTCTTAGCCTTCTTTTGCTCGTCTGTTAATTTTTGATGGTCTTCTTTAGACATTTTATTTGCCTTTCTATTTTCCGCTTGGTTTACAAGAATTTGAAAAATTTCTTTTTCTTGTTTATCTGATAGGTCAAGAGCAAGAGTCATTTTCTTAGACTGCATGGTAGCCATTTCTTGAGAATTCACATTTTTCATGCGTTCTCCTTTTTCTCCTTTTCTTCCTTGTTGAGCTTGAGCTACTGTCATTGCCATTAATGCAATAAGTACGATTATCTTTTTCATTTTTCTTTTTTAAGGGTTACACATCTATGACTAGTTGATAGATGTAAAAGTTTAATTACAAGACATAAAAAAAGCCTTTAAATAATTTTAAAGGCTTTAATTTAATGTGTAAAATTACTGTTTAATCATATCTGGAACCTCGATTACAGGTTCAGGCGGAATACGTTTTTTTAAAAATAAAATTTGACCTAAGTGACTGGATTGATGCTCCATTACATGAAACCAGCAATAATGATTACTCCACCCATAAGCTGGTTGTATCTCTTCAAACCACGTATCATCTCTCTTTCTTAACTCAGCAATTGTAACCGCTCTAATCTCATTATATATGTCTAAATAGTACTGGATAGAATGACCTTGAAATTTATCACGGCCTTTTTTATCTAGATTTAAGGCATCTTCCCAAATCTCTTTTTCTTGGTCATTAAACTCTCTTCCTTCAAAGGTGAAAACTTGATAAAACTTTTCGGCTGCTGCGAGATGCATTATTAATGCGCCTATACGATTTGCGTTCTCATCGTGGAGATGATCCAGTTCATACGGAGTTAAATCCTTAACAGTATATTCAACTCTGTCTTTTAAGTCCTCTAGCATAGATATCATAGACTCTATTTGAGGTGATTTGCTTTCTGCATCACCTATGGTGCTGGGTACAAATGGTTCAGGATCTGGTATATTAGACCCCATAATCAGTAAGGAGTTAGAGCCTAAGGAGCTATCCTTAGATTGGGTGATTTCAAACTCTTTGACTTTTACGATTTTACCTTTAGAAATACCTAAACTCCACTTAGGAATATTATATCCTTTTACTTTAGATTCAAAACTATTATTTTCAATATTTACAGGTTGGTATTCACCTGTCTCGTCTTCAATATAAAGTCTAATGTTATCAAAATAAAATTTACCATTATATAAACATAGACCACCAAAGTTGAGAGTTTTAGAATTTTCATCTATCGTTCCTATAATTTCATAATCTGCCCAAATATCACTTACTTTTTCTGGACTATTTTGCATATTATCAAAAAAGCCCATCTCTTCACCTCTATTATCCACACGAGCCCATAAACCGCCAAAGGTGTGCTCATTACTATCTTCAATTTTTAATGATCCTACTAATTTAAATTTTAATTCTTTATCAGTAGTAATTTCTATAAATTGAGAAAAAGAAACCCATTCTCTAGATATTTCCTTGTTAGTCTCTTGTCCTATTGATAAGTAGCTAGCCACCATTAATAAAGAGAAACTTAAATTTTTTAGTAATTTCATAGATAAGGTTTAGAGTATTTCAATCAATAATTCATCATCAGTTTTAGAAACCTTAGCGACTTTTTTACCAGTTAAACCTTTAACGGCTTTATCCCATTTTTTATTACTCAAGCCAGCTTGATCTTTTAGGGTATTTAAGTCCATTTCAGTCTCTTTTTTCAATATGTCAAAGACTGTTTTTTCATCTTCAGTAAGATCTAGTGCTTGTTTTTCGGGTTTCATTTGTGGGAAGAAAAGTACTTCTTGAATAGAAGGATTATTAGTTAAGAACATGATCAATCGATCCATTCCTATTCCTAATCCACTCGTAGGAGGCATTCCATATTCCAGCGCTCTCAAGAAATCCTGATCTATAAACATTGCTTCATCATCTCCACGATCACCTAGTGCTACTTGCGCTTCAAAACGCTCACGTTGATCAATTGGATCGTTCAACTCTGAGTATGCGTTTGCGATTTCTTTACCACAAACCATTAATTCAAATCGTTCTGTTAATTCAGGATGGTCACGATGTTCTTTGGTAAGTGGTGACATTTCCTTTGGGTAATCTGTGATGAAAGTAGGTTGGATATAGTTTCCTTCACATCTCTCACCAAAAATCTCATCTATTAATTTTCCTTTACCCATTGATTTATCTACGTCTATTCCGTCCGCTTTCGCGAAAGCGTATAACTCATCTTCACTTTTTCCAGTAATATCAAATCCAGTAAAATGCTTTATAGAATCGGTCATCGTTACACGAGGATATGGTGCTTTCCACTCAATAGTGTGTTCACCAAAATGGCTCGTAGTTTCACCATTTACTTTAACGGCACAATGTTCTAACAGGTTCTCTGTAAAGTCCATCATCCAGTTGTAATCCTTGTAAGCTACATAGATTTCCATTGCGGTAAACTCTGGATTGTGCGTGCGGTCCATTCCTTCATTTCGGAAATTTTTACTGAACTCATACACACCATCAAATCCACCTACGATCAATCTCTTTAAATATAACTCGTTTGCAATACGCATGTAAAGTGGCATATCCAGTGAGTTGTGGTGAGTGATAAATGGACGTGCCGCAGCTCCACCAGGAATGGGTTGTAGGATAGGAGTTTCTACTTCAAAATACTCGCGATCGTTAAAGAAGTTACGCATCGCATTAAAAAGCTTAGTACGTTTTACAAAAACTTCTTTCACTTGTGGATTTACTACTAGGTCTGCATATCGCTGGCGATAACGCATCTCTGGATCAACAAAACCGTCATGAATATTTCCGTCGGCATCTACCTTAGGAAGTGGTAATGGCTTTAAGGACTTAGTAAGAAGTGTGAATTTTTTAACCATAATGGTCATTTCGCCCACTTGAGTATTAAAAAGTTCACCTTCTATACCTATGATATCTCCTATATCAAGGAGCTTTTTATAAACATCATTATACTGCGACTTATCTTCTCCAGGACAGATCTCGTCACGGTTAAAATAAACTTGTATGCGTCCTTCACTATCTTGCAACTCTGCAAATGATGCTGCTCCAGCGATACGACGAGACATTAAACGTCCTGCAACGTTTACTGGTTTACCTTCTTTGAAATCTGCTTTTATGGATGCAGACGTGCTGTCTACTGGATATAAAGCTGCTGGATAAGGATCAATTCCCATCTCACGCAATTTGCCTAGTTTCTCACGGCGTATGATTTCTTGTTCAGAAAGTGGATTCATGTCTTAGTTTATTAAGCTTGCAAAGATAACTTGGTTAAATGGTGTAACAAAATTGTTTTTGTATGGTCATATAAGTGTTGTCAGTTTAGTAATTGTGATAATCACAAGTCTACCGCTTACTGATTAAAATTAAATACTTAGAAAAAATATGAGTTTTTGGCGTGTCGTTCTAGCAATCATTTTCCCACCACTTTCTGTTATAGGTAGAGGTTGTGGTTCCATTTTGATTGTTCTTATTTTAACTTGTCTTGGTTGGGTTCCAGGAGTTATAGCAGCATTAATTATTTTAAATAAATCAGAAAACACTATTTCTTAAGCAACCACTGGTAAGAAATAGCGTCTATAGAATTAAAGTTCCTAATTTTATGAAACGTCTTATTTTATTAATAGTAGCAGCCATTACATTAACAGCTTGTAGCTTTGAAGAAGAGTATAACAGCTATAATGTTACAAACAACACTGCCGAAGAAATTTACATCGCATTTGATTACGATAATACGGTGATTTCTTCATTTACAGATCCTGGAGATGGTAATACAAATAGAGTAATACCAGCAGGAGGCAAGTTTCTCTATACCGTAGATGAAGGTATTTTAACTGATGATAAGAAGCTTACACTTATTATAGTGACTAAAACAGTCTATGATGCAAATTCATGGCAGGATATAGTAGATAACGATTTATTTGATCAACGATTTGATTTAGGCCTTGACGAAGTAAGAGCTTTAGATAATAATATTATTTATAATTAAAACTCCTTTTGCTTTTAAAAAGCATACTGCGATAGTTTTATAGTAGCAAGTTTTACCTTTGTACTATGAATAAACAAGTTCAGTTTAAAGATTTAGGTCGCAAGGATTATAAAGATACTTGGGATGAACAAGAGCAGCTCTTCAAGGATATTATTGATGTAAAAATCAAGAATAGGAGAGAAGACGCTGGTCTTGAGACTGACAATCACCTGTTGTTTGTAGAACACGATCATGTATATACACTTGGGAAAAGTGGTGATCTTGAAAATCTTCTTGCAAATGAAACTTTACTTAAAAACATAGGAGCTACTTTTTATAAAATTAATCGTGGTGGCGATATTACCTATCATGGTCCTGGACAAATTGTAGGTTATCCTATTCTAGATTTAGAAAACTTCTTTAGTGACATTCATAAATATTTACGCTTCTTAGAAGAAATATTTATTAAAATCCTCGCAGATTACGGTCTTAAAGGAGAACGTAGTAAAGGAGAAACTGGTGTGTGGCTCGATGTAGGAACACCGTTTGCTCGCAAAATATGTGCTATGGGCGTGCGAGCTAGCCGCTGGGTAACTATGCACGGTTTTGCATTTAATGTAAATACAGACTTAGGTTACTTTGATCATATCGTTCCATGTGGAATAGATGATAAAGCGGTTACTACACTTGCTACTGAGTTAAAACGACCTGTAGATGAGAAAGAGGTGAAGGAAAAAATCAAGAAGTACTTCTCAGAGCTTTTTGAGGCAGAGTTGATTTAGATTTAATTATTCACTTCCATTAATGCCTATTGTCACAAAGTATCCATATTGATGGCTCACTAGCATCTATAAATTCTACTGATGGACAGCCGAAAGAATGACTCTTTATACCATAAATTATAGGAGGCTTATTTTTAAATAAAGCTCCTGTCCAGTGATAACTGTAGTAAGAATTAGTGTTGTCTTGAGAAGTATAAACTGGGCTTAAATCTATACTTTCACCATTATTATATATTCTATCAGAGATAATTGAATTTTCTATGGTGTCTTTTATAATTATGCGATGTGTTTTTATGTAATTATACTTCTTGTTTTTAAGTTTAAAGCTTTGAGTAAAATATTTGAAATTCAATAAAGACATAGAGTAGGTTTCAACTACA
>JALZUY010000233.1 GCA_023301395.1 Nonlabens sp. | reverse complement strand
CGCCCCAGTCCATGGTGAGCTTGAAGACTTTGCCGTCTCCGCTCTCGTGGCCGTCATCATCGTCTGGATCTAGATAATCAAACCTACCTATAAGGTCTTCATCGCTATTATCTAAATTTTCTAAAGACTGTACATCTCTATCTCCATCGATGTCTTCAAACTTAGAAAAAATACCATCTCCATCATGATCTGTTGTCTTTACCGCTCTAACTTGGAATGTGAAAATTATAGGAGAATATAACGGAATTCCAGACACAGAACTTGCGAAAAAACCAGCTCCAGAAGGCATGAAAACAGCTCCTATACCACTCTCATCAAATGTAAGTGTCCCGTCTCCTTGAACTGTTCTACTTGCAGCTTCATTAAATTGACTCACACCTTCCATAAATCCACTTACTACCCTAGGTAAATCGAACCATACAGCATTAGATGAGGAATCAAATACAATTTGCTCATTGTCATCATCGGTTTCCAAAAGAAGCCCTTTAAAACTTACTAGAACACTATCTGCAAATGTTGGAGATTCAACACCTCCACCTTGTCTTACATTTAAAGTGAAAATTGTATAATCAATACCTACTCTTGATATCGTAGATTGAGTTACTTGTTGAGAAAGTGGTGTTTTACTCAAATTTAAACCTGCAATCGTATCAAATTCTATTTCAAAATCTGCCCCTGCAGGATTTACAGCATACTCCTCATAGTTATAAAAATGAGTATCTAAGTATTCTTGTAATTTTTGTTGATCTTCAACATCTACTTCATCACGATCTCTGATAGCAATGCTTGTTGGACCATCATCGGGATTACAGGCAATAAATGCGATAATCATTGCAATAAGAGCAACAATATTTTTAAGGTTTTTCATCTTCTTCTTTTTAAGGACTCAAAGATAGTATTTTCTACTACTTTTGTGGATATAACGCTTAATTAAAGCTTCTGTTATGCGAGTTGATAAATATTTATGGACTACCCGTTACTTCAAGACTAGAAGTAAAGCAACAGATGCTGCAAAAAAAGGCCGCATACGCATTAATGATTCTATTGTTAAACCATCTAGAGATGTATATCCTGGAGATATCATTAATTTACGAAAAGATCAAATCGACTATGTAGTTGAAGTAATTGATCTACCTGCAAGTCGTGTAGGTAACAAGCTTGTAGATCTTTACAGACTTGACAGAACTCCTAAAGAAAACTTTGACGCTCGTAAAATGATTGAACTCAATCAAGATTATTACAGAAGAAGAGGTGAAGGACGTCCTACTAAGAAGGACAGACGTGATTTAGGAGAATTATTAGGGCCACAAGATGAAGAAGAATGACATTACTCAATAAGCAATACTGGCAACAAAGATATCTCGATAATCGCACTGGCTGGGATCTTGGAACAGTCTCCCAACCTATTAAACAATACATAGCTCAACTCACTGACAAGAATTTAAACATTCTTATTCCTGGCGCAGGTAATGCACATGAAGCTTCTTATCTATTTCATAATGGTTTTGAAAACCTATCGATATTAGACTTTGCACAAGAGCCATTAAATAATCTACGCAAACAGTTACCCGAATTAAAGGAGGCAACATACTTGAACCAGAATTATTTTGACCATACTGGCGCTTATGATATTATTATAGAACAAACATTTTTTTGTGCTTTAGAACCACGCTTTCGCGAAAGCTACGTTGAAAAGAGCTTTGAGCTATTAAATAAAGGCGGTTTTATAGTAGGAGTTTTGTTTAATTTTGAAGATAAGTTAAATGGGCCGCCATTCGGTGGATCAATAAAAGAATATCGATTATTGTTTGAATCTTATTTTGATATAAACATTATGGAGCAATGTTATAACTCCACAGAAAGTCGAAAAGGGAAAGAATTTTTTATTAAATTAACTAAAAGAAATAATGGAAACTAGAATTCTAGATCACGATCAAGTTAAAAATAAAATAAAAAGAATTGCGTATCAAATTGCAGAAGTTTATTTAAACCATGATGAAATAATATTGGCAGGAATAAGTGATGGAGGATATGTATTTGCAAAAAAGCTAAAAACTGCATTGTCCAAAATATTAAAGAGTAATATAATTTTGTGCAAAGTTGAAATGGATAAAACAAACCCTTTAAATGGAGTAACTACATCTTTAAAACAGGAAGAATATACTAATAAGGGTGTTGTTTTGTGTGACGATGTACTGAATAGTGGAACAACATTAATTTATGGAGTCAAATATTTTCTAGATGTTCCTCTCGAAAAGTTCAAAACAGCAGTTCTTGTAAACCGAAATCATAAAAAATTTCCAGTTAAAGCAGATTTTAAGGGTATCTCTCTTTCTACAACTATGCAAGAGCATATTGAAGTAAACATCAATTCTGAACCATACAGCGTAACATTAAAGTAATAAGCTAATTATTTCTTTTGAGACTTCATCAATTGTTTTATTATCTACTTCTATTTGATATTGAGCCATTTGATAAAATGGTCGCCGTTCAAATAAGTGCTTTCCTACAAAATCTAATAGACCTTCCTTTTTATCAATACCAGAAATCAGAGGTCTTGTATTTTTGTTAGCCCATAAACGTTCAAGTATTGTTTGAATTGCTGCGTTTAAATAAAATGACTTAATATTAGCTTCAGATTGAATTAAATCCATATTATTATAATAGCAAGGTGTTCCACCACCAAGGCTCAAAACTATATTATTATTAGTGCCGATGACATTTTGGAAGTATTCATTTTCCTTTTTTCTAAAATAAATAGCTCCTTTTTTAGAGAAAATATCAGGAATAGTCATTTTTTCTTGTTCTTCAATGTAATGATCTAAATCAATAAAATCTACACTCAACAAATCACTAACTCGCTGTCCAACAGAAGTTTTACCACTACACATATATCCTAAAAAAATGATCATTTTTTATAAATTTTTCACTTAAAACAAGCTTTCAATAATTATTTCAAATTTATAGTAATAAAATAAGGTGAGATTTAAAATTAGGTTTTATATTTGCACCCGCAATTAAACAGATAAAGATCTGGTAGCTCAGTTGGCAGAGCATCTCCCTTTTAAGGAGAGGGTCCTGGGTTCGAGCCCCAGCCAGATCACAAGATTGAAAAATCTCTAAAAGTCCTTATTTTTTAAGGACTTTTTTATTACCCGAGTGCTGGAATTGGTAGACAGGCACGGTTGAGGGCCGTGTGTGCTAGTCACGTGTGGGTTCAAGTCCCATCTCGGGTACAAAAAAATCAGGTTTATACCTGATTTTTTCATTTACACTTCTCCTATTTAATTTTACAAGCGCTTTTCATAGAGTATAAATCTCAGTTAAATAATTCGCAAAATGTAGAACTTTATTTCAAAAAGCTCAAACATTTTTTAATTTTGTTTAACTTTGATGTTGTAAAAGTAAAACAAAAATATTTTGATTAAAAGCAAGTTTAGCATAAAGGATTTAGAGAATCTAAGTGGCATCAAAGCTCATACCATTAGAATTTGGGAAAAAAGATATGCATTGCTAACTCCAAATCGAACTGAAACAAATATTCGGACTTACGACTTAGAATCTCTACAAAAAATTCTGAACATTTCGTATTTACGTAATGTAGGTATTAAAATATCGGCAATTGCTGAATTAACCTCTGAAGACATTGAGATACAAGTTCGCAATTACGCTGAAAGAAATAACAAAAACGATCATGCGATTCAAGAATTAAAATTAGCAATGGTGAATTTTGATCAACAAATGTTTCAAAGAGTTTATCAAAGCTCCTTGAATGAATTTGGCTTTTCAGGAGTATTCTACAATTTATTTATTCCTTTTTTAGAGGAGCTTGGTTATTTATGGCAATCTAAAACGATTAATCTAGCACATGAACACTTTATCAGTCATTTAATAAAACAGAAAGTGCTCATAAATTTGGAGAAATTACAATACGAACAACCACAAAATCAAGATGACATCTATATTTTGTTTTTGCCTGAAAATGAAATGCATGATTTAGGCCTTTTATTCTTGAACTATGAATTACTAAAAAAAGGATGTAATACGATTTATTTAGGCTCAAGTATGATGCTAGAATCTTTGCCCTTTTTCAAAAACAAAAAAGCTAAACCCACTTTTGTAACCTATGTAACCGTTCAACCTACAGAAAAACAATTGCCTTCATTTCTGAAACAATTTGAAAGAAAAGTAGCAGCTGGTGATGACGTTGATTTTTGGATTCTAGGACAGTTAGCTCAAAAAGTTAAAGAAAAGGACAT
>JALZUY010000232.1 GCA_023301395.1 Nonlabens sp. | reverse complement strand
ATTGACATACAATATAAGCAATTAACTACTGACCTCTATTATTTAATACTAAAAAAGAGGTTAATTCAATAAACAACCATATCGATGGGCATAGTTATGTGGACAGTATAGCTACTAAAGAAGCCTTTATTAACCAGATCAACAACTATAATATCATTCACCTTGCTACACACGCAAGTTCAGGTGACGACGCTTATCTTGCTTTTTACGACAGCAAACTAAGCATCAAGGAATTATATGGCTTAAGAAATAATGCAGAACTAGTTTTTCTAAGTGCTTGCGAGACTTCTGTAGGTGAGATAGCCCAAGGAGAAGGAACTCTAACACTAGCAAGAGGATTCTTTAACACAGGATCGAGATCTGTAGTATCTTCCTTATGGAAAACAAGTGATAAATCAACTGCATTTATAGTAAAAGAGTTCTATAAAAATATCGAGTCAGGACATGGTGTTGCAACTTCCTTACATCTCTCAAAAATTGAATACATCAAGGAACATGAACTTTCTGAGGTATCTCCATACTATTGGTCCTCCCTAATTGCTATGGGAGATAACAACGTAATTCCTATTAAAAAAACTAGTTATCACATTTGGATTTTATCACTCCTCACGCTATTGATTTTAATTAGCATTTTCTTTTATTTCTATAAGAAAAGTAACTAACTACTTCATTTTCTTTTATTTATTTACGCTTTCGCGAAAGCGTGAACAATACCAATCTACACCTGTTAACGAAATATTTGAAATCTTATTCTCACAACTGTATATTAAATTGTTTTGATTTTTGGGTAACAAAATCCATAAATAAGAAACAATACAGTGAATGCATTCTTGGGACATATCCGAAAACCCAATTAAACAGAGTAGGAACTAAACCAAAATATTTTAAAGATGAAAAAATTATATTCATTTGCACTCTTACTAGTGATGAGCTGCTGTGCATGTCTAAATGCACAAGATTTAAATGACAATGATCGCTATCAACAACAACTTCAAGTTGAAAAGAAGATTGAAGCGTACATTCAAAAGAATTTTGAAACCGCCATTCCTGAGAAGCATCTATATAACTATATAGAACAACTCAGAACTGCCGATGAACATACAAGGGAAGAACTAACCTCAATTCCTTTTAAAGAACTTATGACTATTTATAAAAAAGATTATTTAAGAAGTCTTTACTTTAAGGAAAATCCAAAATTAAATGATCTTTTCAAAGCTGTTGCAGCAGTGATGTGTGATAATGGTGGATTTGAAAATAGTAGTAATCCTATATTAAATCCTTGGGCTAGCTATGCTGGGCAAACAGGAATTTATAATAATGGTGAATGTGGCGCTATCCCAACAGGTCCAACAGGTGGTATATTCTTCACAGGAGAAACTCTTGGCATACAGCCTAATCATTTTAGTATAGTAACACCTGGTCTAGATGCAGAGGTAGCTGCTGGTGGTGGTTCATTAAATAGAGTCAATAATGGGAGGTTTGCTGCCCGTATAAATGCAGACAGACCTGCTGATGATAACGGTAATTGCACACCAAGACCAGAGCGTGGAACAAATAAATTAATTAAAGCCATTATTCTTCAAGAAGCAGGTATACAAGAAGTTAACTTCAGTTATGCCTTAGTAGCAGAGTTTCCAGATCATCCAAATCAAAATCCATTTTTTATCGCTAGAGCTGTTGATGCAGCTGGAAACGAATTAGACCGTATTTGTGTTGTTTCTAATCCAGCTACAAATCCATTTTTTAACAGAATCCGAAGTCCTAATGGATGTAGGTCCGAAGATATTTTATGGCAAGATTGGACCTGTGGTAGCTTAACTATTACGGGTGCTATAGGAGAAGTTGTGAATTTAGAATTCATAGTTGCCGACTGTGGAGCTGGTGCTCACTTTGGTTATGCTTACGTCGATGACATTTGTACTGATACTTGTGACGGTGGAGTAAATACTCCTGGGAACATCGAGTTAACACCTATGGATCCATGTCAAGATCTTCCTTTACAAGTATGTGGAACGTATACACTACCCCAATTAAACGGTAACACTGGTAGTATTAATAATCCTATCGAATTAGAAATTTTACAAGGTGGAGTTTCAGTGGGAATTACTCTTACAACTACTGCAAGCAATGGTACATTCTGTTTCACTGTTAATGCTAGTGATATGGTTGGACAATCTGGAGGATATGATTTCCAAGTAAATGCAGACTTTACTGTTAATGGAGGAACTCAAGCAGACTCAGACATCCATACTAATCCAGGTCAAGACAATGA
Organism: Nonlabens sp.; assembly: GCA_023301395.1. GTDB lineage: Bacteria > Bacteroidota > Bacteroidia > Flavobacteriales > Flavobacteriaceae > Nonlabens. The sequence continues at coordinate 3,846 of JALZUY010000232.1, read as the reverse complement.
CTTCATATTTGACAATCCAGATTGCTGTCCTGAAGAGGCTGACTTTAATGCATTCATTGATACCAGCGGCTTATTAGGCATATCTAGCTTTACAGATTATAGCGCGTTTAATCCTACTCACGAGTGGTATGTACTTTCTAGCCCTAATGCTGTAGGTGGACCATATATACCTGTACATAGTGAACAAAACAATGGGCCTGTTGTTATTAACTTAATAACTAATGCACAACCAGGTTTATATTATACGGTAATACACATTCTTAAAACAGATGATTGTGGTGATGTTTGTGAGAGTAAAGTATTATTCTATAACGATCAAACTAGACAAGGTGAAGTAATTGAAAACAAAGCTTTAGTAGATTGTTGTTTAGCTCTGGAATATTGGGCTAATGGGCCAGGACAACCAAGTTCTTTATCCGCAGAATTCCAAAAAGCTCTTGACTTTAATAATAATATTACTACAAATGTTATAAATCCGTATACTAATAATCCTAGTGTAATACACAGTTGGGAATTATACTCTAGTCCTAATCAAAATGGTGGGCCTTACACTTTAGTAGATTCGCAAACTGGATTAAATTACTCTTATGGACCTATAACAGATGGAATATTCTACTTCATACTGCATAAAGTACAAACTGATTGTGGAGAAGTATGTTATGTCCAAGATATTTGTAGTAATTGCGGTGAAAACAAAAGATTCAATCTTGCTGGAGAAATCGATTGTGATTTCTTTACATCAACCATTCCTAATTGTGAAGCTCCTGCAAGAACAAGTTTTGACTGTAGTAGAGGAATTATTTCATGGACTGGATCTCCTTCATTCAATGACTATGTAGTAGAGTATACGTACAATGATCCTAACTGTCGCTCTTGTTTTGGCAGTCCGGTTCCTTTCACTCAAAGAGTTGAAGTTACAGGAACTAGTTTACAAATACCAATTCCTACTTCTAGTTACTGTTTAAGTTATAGGGTTGGAACTAAATGTCCCGACACAAGAGAACCTAAATGGACCGCATTAAAATGCGTTTCTTGTAGAGGAACTATAAGTTCATCACCTACGAAAAGTAACATGAATAAAACAGAAGTATCTCCTAATCCAAGTAATGGACTAATGAATTTTAATTTTCAATCTGAGTCTGAAAAATTAAAAGAAATACAAATTCATGATATCAGCGGTGTCTTAATAGACTCTATTGAAGTAATAGACTATGAAGAAACAGGATACAATACTACTTGGGATGGAAGAAGTAATCTTGAAACTGGAATGTACTTTGTTAGTTTTATAACCTCTAAAGGAAAGAAGACTGAAAAAGTAATCATAAAATAGGATGAATTAACAATTGAAAAATTGTTTTCCCAAAGGGCAGGATTTAGATCCTGCCCTTTTTTTATTATTGGTATCCAATTCAGTTGTTGTTTAAATGTAGAATTCAATAAGGCTTATTATTAATCAACCTTATCCAATTGTAAAATGATATTTAAAAAGCACCTTAAAACACTAAATATCAATGAAATAAACTAAACAGGTTAAAAAAATAAAAAAAACATTTTTTTATTGGGTAACAAAACTCATTTAATTGGAACACTAGTATAGAAAGCTCTCTTGAATTTATTTTAAGAGTTCTTTTTAAGAGGTTATTTTAGAATTAACAGATTGTCATTTCATTGAAAATGTACTTGTCTACATTATCTTTTCTTACAAGTCTTGTGTATCCCTATAAACGCAAGATTTGTTTTGAAAATAATTTTATAATAATTAAGAAAACAACGGAGGAAGTGTTGACTAATTAGAGTCCTTCTAATTAATCGGGGAATTCACTTTTTAGAAAAGGCAGGAGTGATTACCTGTCTTTTCATTTCGTTTTTAAAATAATATTATAAAAAAAAAGCAGATTCTGACGAATCTGCTTTTTTAATATATCTAATCTTAATCTGTGATTAAGAAAGTTGTTTTCCTGCACGTTTACGCTCACCTTCATCAAGAAGAATTTTACGTAATCTTAAGAAGTTAGGAGTAACCTCAACATACTCATCTTTCTGGATGTATTCAAGAGCTTCTTCCAGTGTAAACTTAACTGGTGGTGCAATCTTTACTTTATCATCGTTACCTGCACTACGCACGTTAGAAAGCTTTTTAGTCTTAGTAAGGTTAATTGCTAGATCATCTGGTCTAGAATTCTCACCTACTACCTGACCTCCGTAAATTTCTTCACCTGGTGCGATAAAGAATTTACCACGATCTTGTAATTTATCCATTGAATAAGGAATAGAAGTTCCTTTTTCCATAGAAATCATAGAACCGTTGATACGTCCTTGAATTTCTCCTTTATAAGGTTCAAAACCTACAAAACGGTGATTCATAATCGCCTCACCGGCAGTTGCAGTAATCAATTGATTACGTAAACCTATAATACCACGAGAAGGAATTTTAAATTCACAAACCATACGCTGCCCTTTAGGCGCCATACTAGTCATTTCTCCTTTTCTAAGAGTAACCATTTCAACAGCCTTACCACTTACATTTTCTGGTAAATCAATTGTAAGCTCTTCAATAGGCTCACATTTAACACCATCAATTTCTTTGATAATAACCTGTGGTTGACCGATCTGTAATTCATAACCTTCACGACGCATCGTTTCAATTAATACAGAAAGGTGTAATACACCACGACCGAAAACCATAAACTTATCAGCACTACCAGTATCATGTACTTGTAAAGCTAGATTTTTTTCAAGTTCCTTAGTTAAACGATCATTAATATGACGAGATGTTACAAATTTACCATCCTTACCAAAGAATGGAGAATCGTTAATTGTAAACAACATACTCATTGTAGGTTCATCTATTGCGATAGTTTCCATAGCCTCAGGATTTTCAAAATCAGCAACACTGTCACCTATTTCAAAACCTTCTAATCCTACAATCGCACAAATATCACCAGCCATCACCTCTTCCGCTTTGGCCTTACCCATTCCGTCAAAGACATAAACTTCTTTCACTTTAGTTTTCTGTATCGTTCCATCACGTTTACAAAGAGAAACGTTTTGACCTTCCTTAACAGAACCTCTTTTTACTCTACCTATCGCAATACGACCTGTATAGTTAGAGAAATCTAGAGATGTGATCAACATTTGAGTTGTTCCTTCTTCAATTTTAGGAACTGGTACATGCTCAATTACCATATCAAGCAATGGCTCGATGTTAGTAGTTTCATCTTTCCAGTCTAGAGACATCCAGTTATTCTTAGCACTACCATAAACGGTAGGGAAGTCTAACTGCCACTCTTCTGCTCCTAATTCAAACATTAAGTCAAACACTGACTCATGTACCTCATCAGGCGTACAGTTTTCTTTATCTACTTTATTTACAACTACACAAGGCTTCAACCCAAGGTCGATAGCTTTCTGCAATACAAAACGCGTTTGAGGCATAGGACCTTCAAATGCATCTACAAGAAGTAATACACCATCAGCCATGTTCAATACACGCTCTACCTCACCACCAAAATCGGCGTGACCAGGTGTGTCGATGATGTTAATTTTAGTTCCTTTGTACATTACAGAAACGTTCTTTGCAAGGATAGTAATCCCACGTTCACGTTCAATGTCGTTATTATCAAGGATCAATTCACCCGTTGACTCGTTCTCACGGAAAATTTCACAGTGGTGTAAAATCTTGTCTACTAACGTAGTCTTCCCGTGATCTACGTGAGCAATAATTGCGATGTTTCTAATATCTTTCATAAAAATAATGCTTCTAAGCGGCTGCAAAAATACAACCAAATATGAATACCAACCTAATTATTTCTTTACTTTTTTTGTTAATATTTTTAGCCATTTCAC
>JALZUY010000231.1 GCA_023301395.1 Nonlabens sp. | reverse complement strand
AGATAGGATTAAAGAAAACTGCACCACCACCATCTGTTCCATTCTGTCTTGAGTCAGAGTATCCTAAAATTAAAGAAGTTTGTGCTGTAAAGCGATCGTTATCTGATTTGAAATTAACATTTGACCTTGCGTTAAAACGCTGTAATGATCTTCCGCTTAAAGCTGCTTCTTGTTCAAAATAGCTTATTGAAGTAGATTGTGATACATTTTCACCACCAGAACTTAAACTTATATTATGTGAATTGTTAGTTCCGGTTTGAAAAAACACTTCTTCCCAATTTGTGTTAGATTGAAATCCGTTTATTTCTGCATCTGTAAGTGTAGCACCTAAACCTGCTCCTATACTGTTTTCAAATCTTAATAATCCTCTAGAATCGAAAAGGTTATAGTCTCTTTCTATAAGTCTTGTAAAACCTGTGCTAGAATTGTAACGTATTTTTAATGATGAACCAAATTTCCCTGCTATAGTCTTTACTAAAATCACACCATTTGCTCCACGATTTCCATATATAGCCGTTGCAGCTGCATCTACTAATGTTGTTATACTTTCTACATCTGCTGGGTTAAAAGATTGAAATGCATCTTCATCAATTGGAACACCATCAACAATAATAAGTGGTTCTGAATTTCCATTAATAGAAACAGGACCTCTTAATTGTATGAATGTATTAGCTCCAGGTTGACCAGAACTAGTCTGTATGCTTAGACCAGGAACTTGACCTTGTAATCTTTGAATCAAAGAAGCATTAGGACGATCTACAACTTGCTTTTCGTCTAATTGAAAAGAAGATACGTTATCCAGCTTTTTAGTTGTCTTACGATAAGCATTTAATACTACCACATCTAGTAAGTTTTGCTTCATTTGAACATTAACAACGTTGTCATTTGTTAATTGAATTTCTTCTGTATTATATTCAAGTCCGCTGAATACCAGTATATCACCAGTATTTGCCTGAATAGAGTACATACCGTCAAAATCAGTTTGTACACCTGTGTTAGAGCCTTTGATTACAACTGTAACTCCCAGTGCTGGTTCACCTTGTGGATCGGTAACCTTACCTGTGTAGGTTTGCTGTGCAAATGCTATTTGCACCACTAACGCTAGAAATAGCGTTAAAATTCCATTTAATTTTGTTTTCATTTTAGATTTATTTGAATTAGCCAATGTCAAAAGTCACAAATAATAGTTAATAAAACAACTTTTATCCAATCAATTTATGCAATTAGTTGGTCTTAAGTTAACATTTTGGTAACATTCTAGAATCTTATTTTAAGATTTATATGTGCTACTGTGCTGGATAGGTCTAAGTTAGCTCTTGAAAATGTGCCATTTGCAACACTTAATCTTAGGATTCCAGATTGTGTTAAAATTGCTGTGCCTATACCTATTCCGTAGAGGTTTTCTGTTTTTAGTCTTCGATAATCCTCAAATATTCCATAATCCAATATAGAATGTAGGTATATTCCTCTGCTTATTCTGTAGCGGTACTCAGTATTGATCGCAGTGAAGAAAGATGTGTCTATGCTGTTTTGATTAAAGCCTCTTATGCTGTTTATTCCACCTACCTGAAATAATTCATTGAATAGTATATCATCGCTGTTGAGCATTTTTAGCTGGCCTTCGAGATGAATACTGTGCTGAGTGGTTAGATAGATGTTCTTTTTAAGAAGAGCCTTTATTTTAAATTGATTGGTGTTTGCGGAATTTGTTTTTCTAATTCCCGATCCAATTTCTATTTGTGCAAGTTGATCATAAATGAATAATATATCTGTAGAGTTTAACGCATGTTTGAAGTTAAGAGTTAGGCTTTGTGTTGTGAAATTGGTATTGGTGTTTATGTCATTAGTAGTTGTAGATTTTGTATTGGAGAAATCTAATCCACTCGTTGTTTGTGGATTGAATGAATAGAATAGACCGGTGTTAAAGGTTGTGTTTTGATATGTGCTGTCTCTGCGTAGAAAATTTAGTCCGGTTCTAATTCCTATTTTAGTTTTAAGTAGATAGGGTAATTCGATTTTTATATCTAATTGTGTTTGATCTTTATCATCTCCGCGATAGAGTAGATGAAGTTGTTCACCATTATTTAAATTGTTGTTAAGGAGGAGATCTAGTGTTCCATTGATTTCCAGTTTGGTTCCTTCTGTATTGTTAAATCCTATGAGGCCATCCATCAAGTTGTTCTGTTTTTTTTTGACATACACATAGAGTGTTGTAGAGTCTTTTTTAAATAATAGTTCTTGATCTTTTACAACTTCAATAAAGTTTAGTTTTTTAAATGTTTCTTTGATTTTATTGATGTTATTATCGTTAATGATGTATTTTCTTTTGATAATGTTTTCAATATATCTTCTTGGGAAATCAGGGTAACCTTTTATTTTGATGTTGTCAATATGTCTAATTTCATTTGTTTTGACCTCTAACTTTATTTCAACAGTGTCTGTTTCGTTGAAAACAATGTCTTTTGTTTTTATGGTTGTAAAAGTGTGTCCTTTATTGCTTAAATAGGTGTAGAGTTCTTTTATCTTGCTTTCTAGATTTTTAGTTGAGACGTAGTTTTTATGCTGCTTTCGCGAAAGCGGGATCTGCATTAGGCTATCGATATAACTTTCCTTTGATAGAGTGACTATTTTAATTGTAGAGTATCTGCGACCTAAATGGAGTTCTTGTATATAAGTACTGTCATTGGCTTTTAGTAGAGGTTTAGCTAAAAGATTTAGATACCCGTTCTTGTACAGTGAGGATAATGTGCTGTCGTTTGTATCACTAAGATTGCGATAATCATTAAATCTATTATTGTTTTTTAGGCTGTCTAGAGCTCTTGAGTCTTGCTCACTCTTTGAGGAGTATATAATGCTTAGAGACTGAGAAAAGCTCAAGTTGCTAAATAGTGTATATATAATAAGGACAATTAAAACTCTCAAATCAAACAATTTTATGGTACTTGTTAGTAGTCTTTCAACGTTGTATATGTGTTAAATGTTATCCTTTTCAAAAAGATATTGTAAAAACTTGAAACAGAGGTTTGAATAAGTCATTTTTATTTATACCTTTGCCGACCCTAAAATAGGGGATTAATTTATTAGCGTAAAACAATATGCCAACGATTTCACAATTAGTACGTAAAGGAAGAACCAAAATAACCAAGAAGAGTAAATCGGCTGCTTTAGATTCTTGTCCTCAACGTCGTGGAGTATGTACACGTGTTTACACTACTACACCTAAGAAGCCTAATTCAGCGATGAGAAAGGTTGCAAGGGTTAGACTTACCAACGGTAAGGAAGTAAACGCATACATCCCAGGAGAAGGACACAATCTACAAGAGCACTCGATAGTATTGGTTAGAGGTGGAAGGGTAAAAGATTTGCCAGGAGTTAGATATCACATAGTGCGCGGTGCACTGGACACAGCAGGTGTTGCAGGCCGTACACAACGTAGATCTAAGTATGGTGCAAAACGCCCTAAGAAGTAAAATTTTTTAAGTAAATGAGCTGTACTCGGTTCGTGAGCTTTAATTAACAACTCAAAGAGAAGAAATGAGAAAAAGACAGGCCAAGAAACGTCCTATCCTTCCGGATCCACGTTTTAACGATCAGCTGGTAACGCGTTTTGTGAACATGATGATGTTACACGGAAAGAAGTCTACAGCTTTTAAACTTTTTTATGATGCAATTGACATCGTAGAGGAGAAAAAACAAGATGACGAAAAAACGGCGCTTGAAATATGGAAAGATGCATTATCAAATGTAATGCCTCATGTAGAAGTGCGTAGCCGTCGTGTAGGTGGTGCTACTTTTCAAATTCCTATGCAAATCCGTCCAGACAGAAAGATATCTACTGCAATGAAGTGGTTGATAGGGTTCTCTCGCAAGCGTAATGAGAAAAGTTTCTCTCAAAAACTTGCATCTGAAATTCTAGCTGCTTCAAAAGAAGAAGGTGCTGCTGTTAAGAAAAAGACAGATACTCATAAGATGGCCGAGGCTAACAAGGCGTTCTCTCACTTTAGATTCTAAGAAACCATGGCAAGAGATTTAAAATTCACTAGAAATATTGGTATTGCTGCTCATATTGATGCAGGTAAAACCACTACAACAGAACGTATTCTTTATTATACTGGAGTTTCTCACAAGATTGGGGAAGTTCATGATGGTGCAGCTACTATGGACTGGATGGAGCAAGAGCAGGAGCGTGGTATTACAATTACCTCTGCAGCTACTACTTGTACATGGCAGTTTCCTTTAGATAATGCAAAGCCACTTCCTGAAACTAAGGATTATCACTTTAATATTATTGATACTCCTGGTCACGTTGATTTTACTGTAGAAGTTAATAGATCTTTACGTGTCCTTGATGGTCTTGTGTTCTTGTTTAGTGCAGTAGATGGTGTTGAGCCACAATCTGAAACTAACTGGAGGCTTGCGGATAATTATAAGGTACCACGTATAGGTTTTGTAAATAAAATGGACCGCCAAGGTTCTAATTTTCTTGCTGTTTGTCAGCAAGTGAAAGATATGTTGAAGTCAAACGCAGTTCCAATTGTATTAAATATTGGTGATGAAGATGATTTTAAAGGTATCGTAGATTTAGTAAAAAATCGTGCTATTGTGTGGCATGATGATACTCAAGGTTCAACTTTTGATGTGATTGAGATTCCAGAAGAGTTGAAAGCTGAGGCAAGAAAATATCGTGGTATGCTTATCGAAGAAGTTGCAGCTTATGATGAAAACTTGCTTGAAAAATATATGGAGGATGAAGATTCAATTACTGAGGATGAAGTGCATGCTGCTCTTCGTGCTGCTGTAATGGACATGTCTATTATCCCTATGATTTGTGGATCTGCATTTAAGAATAAAGGTGTTCAGTTTTTACTGGATGCTGTATGTCGTTATTTGCCAGCCCCTACAGATAAAGAAGGTATTATAGGTATTAATCCTGATACTGAAAAAGAAGAAATACGTAAGCCTAGTGTAAAAGAACCATTTGCTGCTTTAGCATTTAAAATTGCTACAGACCCATTTGTGGGACGTTTAGCTTTTTTCCGTGCTTATTCGGGTCGTTTAGATGCAGGATCTTATATTTTGAACAATCGTTCAGGAAAAAAAGAGCGTATTTCTCGTATTTACCAAATGCACTCAAATAAACAAAATGCTATCGATTATATCGAAGCAGGAGATATAGGTGCTGCAGTTGGATTTAAAGATATTAAGACTGGTGATACTATGAGTGATGAGAAGCATCCTATCGTTCTTGAATCGATGGACTTCCCTGATCCGGTAATTGGTATTGCAGTTGAGCCTAAAACTAAAGCAGATGTTGATAAATTGGGTATGTCTCTTGCTAAATTAGCAGAAGAGGATCCTACTTTTCAAGTGAGAACTGATGAAGCTTCAGGACAGACTATTATTTCTGGAATGGGTGAGCTTCACTTGGATATTATTGTTGACAGATTACGTCGAGAATTTAAAGTAGAAGTAAATCAAGGTGCTCCACAGGTAGAATATAAAGAAGCTATTACAAGAGCCGCTGATCATAGGGAGACTTATAAGAAGCAATCTGGTGGTCGTGGTAAATTTGGTGATATTGTATTTACTATTGAGCCTGCTGAGCCAAATGAAGAAGGTAAGGTAGAAGAAGGTCTTCAGTTTATCAATAAGATTAAAGGTGGTAATGTTCCTAAAGAATTTATCCCAGCAATTGAAAAAGGTTTCCGTGAGGCTATGAGTGCAGGTCCTCTTGCAGGATTTGAAATGGATAGTATGAGAGTAACGCTTAAGGATGGATCTTTTCACCCTGTGGATTCTGATGCTCTTTCGTTTGAACTTGCTGCTAGAATGGGTTATAAAGCCTCTGCAAAATCTGCAGGTGCTGTTATCCTTGAGCCTATCATGAAACTTGAAGTCATCACTCCAGAAGAAAATATGGGTGATATCGTGGGTGATTTAAATCGTCGCCGTGGTCAAGTAAATGACATGAGTGATCGTAATGGAGCAAAGATTGTAAAAGCTGATGTGCCTCTTTCACAGATGTTTGGGTATGTAACAACTTTACGTACTTTATCATCAGGTCGTGCTACTTCAACAATGGAATTTTCACACTATGCTGAAACTCCTTCAAATATTAGTGAAGAAGTTATTGCAGCAACTAAAGGTGCAACTAATTAATTTTCAAAAGATGAGTCAAAAAATCAGAATTAAGTTAAAGTCTTACGATTACATGCTGGTAGATAAATCTGCTGAAAAAATCGTTAAGACGGTTAAAAGTACTGGTGCTGTTGTTACTGGACCAATTCCATTACCAACTCACAAGAAGATTTTCACAGTATTAAGATCTCCTCACGTAAATAAGAAATCACGTGAGCAGTTTCAGTTAAGTTCTTACAAAAGATTGTTAGATATTTATAGTTCTTCAAGTAAGACTATTGATGCTCTCATGAAGTTGGAGCTTCCAAGTGGAGTTGAAGTAGAGATTAAAGTATAATAACAAAGTATTGATAATTACGCTTTCGTGAAAGAGTAATTGTTATAATAATTTTAATAACAATAAATAATAAATATGTCTGGGTTAATAGGAAGAAAAATCGGAATGACTAGTATTTATGATGAGAATGGTAAAAATATGCCATGTACCATTATAGAGGCAGGTCCTTGCGTAGTTACCCAAGTCAGAACTGAAGAGGTAGATGGGTATGTTGCCCTTCAACTTGGTTTCGATGACAAATCAGACAAAAATGCTTCTAAAGCGGCTCAAGGTCACTTTAAAAAAGCTGGTACTGGTGTCAAGAGAAAAGTTGCAGAATTTCAAAGTTTTGATGAGGAGTACAAATTAGGAGATTCAGTTACGGTTGATATATTCACTGAAGGTGAGTTTATCGATGTTTCTGGAACTTCAAAAGGTAAAGGTTTCCAAGGTGTTGTAAAGCGTCATGGATTTGCCGGTGTTGGTCAAGCGACACACGGACAGCATAACCGTTTACGTGCGCCAGGTTCAATTGGTGCTGCGTCATATCCAGCTCGTGTATTCAAAGGAATGCGTATGGGTGGACAGATGGGTAATGTAAAAGTTAAAGTTCAAAATTTAAGAGTTCTTAAAGTTGTACCTGAAAAAAATCTTTTAGTAGTAAAAGGTTGTATTCCTGGTCATAAGAATGCTTATGTAATCTTACAGAAGTAATGAAGGTATCAGTTATAGACATTAAAGGAAAAGAAACTGGTCGTCAGGTAGAGTTATCTGATAGCATTTTCGCAATTGAGCCTAATGATCACGCGATTTATTTGGATGTTAAGCAATATCTAGCTAATCAGCGTCAAGGAACTCACAAGGCTAAGCAACGTGCAGAGATTGTAGGTAGTACACGTAAAATCAAGAAACAAAAAGGAACTGGTACTGCTCGTGCAGGATCTATCAAGTCTGGTGTTTTTAGAGGTGGTGGACGTATATTCGGTCCTGTGCCTAGAGATTATTCTTTTAAACTTAATAAAGGTCAGAAGCGTTTAGCTCGTAGATCTGTTTTAAGTCAAAAGATGTCTGAAGGTAATTTACTCGTGATTGAGGACTTCGATTTTGATGCTCCAAAAACAACTAATTTTATTGATGTTTTAAAGTCTTTGGGATTAGATAATAAAAAATCTCTTTTCGTGTTGGGTGAATCAAATAAAAATGTATATTTGTCTTCTCGAAATTTTAAGGGGTCTGAAGTTGTAACTAACTCAGAATTAAATACTTATAAAATATTACACGCAACTAGCGTTATTGTTTTAGAAGGGTCATTAGAAGGAATCGAGGAAACTTTAAGCAAGTAAGTTATGAATATCTTAATAAAACCAATCATTACAGAAAAAGCTACTAGCGATAGTGAGCTATTGAATCGTTATGGGTTTGAGGTTATGGCTAATGCTAATAAGATTCAGATAAAGAATGCGGTTGAGGCAACTTATGGTGTATCTGTTACAAAAGTGTTGACCATGAATGTGCGTGTAGAGCGTAATACGAAATTTACAAAATCAGGGATGCAAATTGGTAAAACAAAGGCTCGTAAGAAAGCTTTTGTACAATTGCAAGATGGAGATACCATCGACCTTTATAGTAATCTATAAATAATACAGACAAAAGATGTCAGTTAGAAAATTAAAACCTGTTACTCCTGGGCAGCGATTTAGAGTTGTAAATGGTTACGATACCATTACAACTGATAAGCCGGAAAAGAGTTTACTCGCTCCGAAGAAACGCTCAGGTGGACGTAATGCAAGTGG
>JALZUY010000230.1 GCA_023301395.1 Nonlabens sp. | reverse complement strand
TATATTACTAATCGGTTCCTTCCAGACAAAGCAATTGACGCACTGGATGAAGCTGGTTCACGTATCCATATCACAAACATAGAAGTTCCTCAACAAATTCTAGATCTTGAAAAACAGTTAGAAGAAGTAAAGCAGGAAAAAACAGCTGTAGTTAAAAAACAGAAATATGAACAAGCTGCAAAGCTACGTGATGATGAGAAGAAGTTAGAAAAAGCGCTTACTGAGGCACAGGAGTCATGGGAAGAAACTTCAAAACTTCATAAAGATACTGTAACCGAAGAAAACGTTGCCGAAGTTGTAAGTATGATGACTGGTATACCAGTTAGTCGCATTGCTACTAAGGAAATGAAGAAACTCTTTAACTTGAGTGATTCTATCAAAGATAAAGTAATAGGACAAGATAAAGCGGTGAAACAAGTTGTAAAGGCTATTCAACGTAATCGTGCTGGATTGAAAGATCCTAATAAGCCCATCGGTTCTTTTATTTTCCTAGGACAAACCGGTGTAGGTAAAACGCAACTGGCAAAAGTGATTGCTAGTGAAATCTTTGATTCTCAAAACTCGTTGATACGTATCGACATGAGTGAATACATGGAGAAATTTGCAATATCAAGATTGATAGGTGCGCCTCCAGGATATGTAGGTTATGAAGAAGGTGGACAACTTACTGAAAAAGTAAGACGCAAGCCCTATGCTGTTATCCTATTAGATGAAATAGAAAAAGCGCATCCCGATGTGTTTAACATGTTACTTCAAGTACTAGATGATGGTTATTTGACGGATAGTATAGGTCGTAAAATCGACTTTAGAAATACGATCATTATCATGACTTCTAATGTAGGTGCTCGCAAGTTGAAAGACTTTGGATCTGGAGTTGGATTTGGTACAGCTGCTCGTAAAAGTGCTGAAGACGATAACACACGTAGTGTGATTGAAGGAGCGTTAAAGAAAACATTTGCACCAGAATTCCTTAACAGGATTGATGATGTGATTGTCTTCAATGCACTAGAAAGAGAAGATATTCATAAGATCATTGATATTGAACTTGCCAAATTGTTTGCTCGTATTAAAGATCTAGGTTATGACTTGACTCTAAGTGAAAAAGCTAAAGACTATATAGCAGATAAAGGTTTTGATAAACAATATGGAGCACGTCCACTTAATAGGGCAATTCAAAAATATATAGAAGACGCACTCGCAGAATCTATAGTTAACAGCGAATTAACTGAAGGTGACTCTATATTTATGGACTTAGATAAGAAATCTGGTGAATTGAAAATCAAGATTGAAAAACCTAAGACTCCTAAAGAATCAGAAGCTTCTACCGAGTCAGAAAGTCCAACGGAAACGGAATCTGAGTCGTAAAACTCATTTAACTATTTATAAAACGTCTTAAAGTCATTTAAGGCGTTTTTTTTATGTCGTAATTTCATTTTTAAAAATATATGATAATCATATTTTATAACCATAGTTAATAGTTAACATCATGTAAATCAACACATAGTTTTCAATTCATTTTACGAAAACGTTATAATAGCCGATTTTTATGTATTTCAACAGATTAATACATCATTAACAAATTTATTATGCTTGCATAATAAATACAGGAGTAAACTTGACTTAATTTAAACTCATTGAAATGAAGACATTAGAACTAGCATTTAGTAAATTTGAGCTTTATTCTGAACTTGTTATTGATAAAATGAAACAAGGCATTCATTTTGATTTAACAAAGAATAAAGAGCTTGTCAAGCTAATAACTGATTATTATGGTTATGACTCACATCTTTCTGTTATAAGTATAAGAGAAAATGATTATAGTATAGATCCTATGGTCCATAAACACAATGCGCAATTTGAAAATCTATGTAGTATTGCGATAGTAGATCAAAGAAACAAGTCCTTAAATAGCGTAGAGATTGAAAGTAATTTTTTTAAAATCCGGTAAATTGATTGTTTTTAAGAATGTTGAAGAAGCACTCATATGGTCTAACAAAGAGGTTTCTTCAAAGTTAGACGATATGGATTCTTTATTTTTACTTAATTAAAAAGTACTTCAGCTTCAAATCTTGTACTATCGATTAATTGAGAAGCTTTTACAATATCCACATGTAATACTCTATCTGTAATTAAGGATGGTACTTCTTCTCTTAGTCCTTTTATAATTTGACTTAAAAATGGAGAAGTAGTATCTGGTAATCGTTCCTCAATTCCTTGTGCTCCTGCTAGAAATTCAATAGCGAGAACATTTTGTACATTATTTATAATGCGATAAGCTTTAGTAGCAGCATTTGCTCCCATACTCACATGATCTTCTTGACCATTTGAAGATACAATACTGTCTACACTTGCTGGTGTTGCCAGTTGTTTATTTTGACTTACTATACTAGCTGCAGTATATTGTAAAATCATCATACCACTGTTTAATCCAGGATTGTTTACTAGAAATGCTGGAAGACCTCTTGTTCCACTCATGAGTTGAAATGTTCTGCGCTCACTTATACTCGCAATCTCAGACATTGCGATTCCTAAATAATCTAGTGCTAGTGCTAGCGGTTGTCCATGGAAATTTCCACCAGATATTATTGCTTCAGACTCTGGAAAAATATTAGGGTTATCAGTCACAGCGTTTACTTCTGTAAGAATGGTTTTTTTTATAAATTGTAAGGTATCCCAAGTTGCACCGTGTACCTGTGGAATACATCTAAAACTATAAGGGTCTTGAACGTTTATTTTTTCGCCTTGAGCGATACCACTATCATCGAGTAAAGATAGTATCAAATCAGCACTGCGCAACTGTCCTGTGTGAGGTCTTATCAAATGGATACGCTTATCAAACGGTGATAAATTACAATCAAACGCATCTATGGACATCGCACCAGTTAAATGTGCCCAGTACCATAGTTTATGGGAATGAATCAACGTGTGTACTCCATAAGCGAGCATGAACTGCGTCCCATTAATTAAAGCAAGTCCTTCCTTAGATTTTAAATTAAGTGGTTCCCAACCCATTTTTAAATTAAGCTCAGTCGCTGTGATTTTCTCTCCTTTATAATGAACTTCTCCTTGACCTATCAATGGTAAGGCAAGATGTGCTAGTGGTGCAAGATCTCCACTTGCTCCTAGTGAGCCTTGTTCATAAACTACTGGATAAACTTCATTATTAAAAAAGGCCATTAATCGCTCTACTACTTCCCTACTTATTCCGCTATGACCATAACTCAAACTTTGAATTTTGAGAAATAACATCATACGTATAATTTCTTGAGGAACCTCATCTCCTGTTCCACAAGCATGAGACATTAATAAATTATGTTGTAGCTGCTGTAGCTGGTCTGAACTGATATGCGTGTTACACAAAGAACCAAAACCTGTATTAATTCCATAAGTAGCCGCGGCATCTTTACCGCCAAAGCGATCATCGAGATAAGTACGACATTTATCTATACGTTCTATTGCGTCCTGAGATAATGATAGAGTAACTGGTAATTCAAGAATGTCTTGCAGTTGCTCAATTCTTAATAATTTAGATGATATGATATGTTCCATGATAGGTCATTTATAGAGTTACAATGATAAGTAAACTCCATACCAACCCAAAGCTGTGAAATAGAAAAATCTTGCTACTAACTAGTCCACTTTTTTTTTAGCTTTTATTTTTCTGTATGAAAATCTAAAGGATGTCACTTCAATGCATAATTCAAGAGTTAGAAGATTCTCTTATGGCTTATAAATTATTTAAAAAGGAAATGGTCTTGAGATTAAAATTATCAGGTTGTTCTACATTAACCACATGTCCACAATTCTCAACTACATAGAGCGATGATTGACTATGATCTTTTACAACTTTTCTTATAGATGGTAAGAATAAATGGTCTTGAGCTCCCATGACATATAACGTTGGAATTTGAATATCCTTTGCTCTGAAAAATCGGAGTAGCGGATTAATTTGAGCTGTTAATTTATACCATCTTATAAATTCTTTATGACATAATTTTTTAGCCTCATTTGCAAAAAGAATCCTTGATTCTTTATGATTTTTTCTAGGCATAATGATAAACGCAAAGAGCTTATAAAGCAACATATAAGGTACTACCGACTTAAAAATATTTCCTACTCGCATTAAAACCTGAGAACGAAAGTTTAGTTTTAAGATCGCTCCACCCATTACCATACTTTCTACAAGGTCTGGTCTTTTCTCAGCAAGGTTGCGTATCAAAATTGTTCCTAAAGAAATTCCAACAAAGTGAGAGTTTCTAATCTCTAGGAACTCCATAACTTCAATAATATCATTAGTGATAGCATCAAAGGTATAATCGTCACTCCATGCATCTTTTAAAACAGGCTTGCTATTTCCATGACCTCTTAAATCGAGGACTAACACATTGAATTCTTTTCTAAAAGCTCTAATCTGGCGGAACCATATAGAGCTACTACCACCAGCACCATGGATAAAGGTTACCCATTTGGTAGAATTTTTATTTAAGTATTTATAATGATTCAGCATAATCTATGTGGCAAATATAATTCTAATATGAAGTAATCAAATTGATTTTATAATTGCTATAACTTATTAAATAAGAATATTAAATCTGCTGCAGTTAGATCTATTTAAACAACCTGAAATTCGCTCTCCACTTAATACAAATTTTCACTGTGCTGCTTTTAATTATTTGTTTGGTACTTGTTGCGGTGGCTGCTGTGGTTGTTGAGGTTCAGGTCTGAACAACTCAAGAATTGCAGCTCCTATAAAGTTTGATATTATACTTGCTTTTAAACCTTCATGTGCATAAGTCTGGCTGGCGATATCGCCTGCTGTACCATGAATAAATACTCCAAAAGTTGTCGCCGTTAAAGGATCATAATGTTGCGCTAGCAATCCAGCAATTACTCCAGCAAGAACGTCTCCACTGCCAGCGGTTGCCATTCCTGGATTACCAGTGTCATTGATATACATACTTTTACCTGAAACTATAATCGTGTGTGCACCTTTCAAAACGATGATCACATCCTTTTCAATGGATAGTTTTTGTGCCTTTTCTAATCGTTCATATTCGTTTTCCCATTTACCTACTAACTGTTCTAGTTCTCGATCATGTGGTGTAAGAATAGAATTATTAGTAACCATTTTCCAGTATTTCTTATTTGCAGATAAGATATTTAATCCATCAGCATCTATGACAACTGGTTTAGATTGTTGAGATAACGCTTTTGCAAAAGCGTGTTTCACATCATCTCCAGTGCTCAATCCAGGTCCTACACAAAGCGTAACATCCTTGAGGTCGTGTTCAAAATCTGTAATATAATCTTCTCCTTTACCAGTAAGAGTCATTACCTCAGGTAAAGCAGATTGTAGAATAACGTTTGCATCCTGTGGTAAGTAAGCTGTCACTTTTCCTGTACCCATATTTAAAGCAGCACTTGCGGTAAGCATAGCTGCGCCTACTTTTCCTTTACTACCTGCCATAGTTAATACATGACCATAATCTCCTTTATGACTGAA
The DNA here is from genome assembly GCA_023301395.1 of Nonlabens sp. Classification (GTDB taxonomy): domain Bacteria; phylum Bacteroidota; class Bacteroidia; order Flavobacteriales; family Flavobacteriaceae; genus Nonlabens. The sequence goes on along the minus strand of JALZUY010000230.1, from coordinate 2,209 downwards.
TTTTTCTCGTGGTTTATACATGCTTCTCGCAATTACTGGTGTGATGATTTGCGCCAGTGGCGTTTCTTTCATCATAAATTCAGCATCGAGACCTATTTGAATCACTTCAAATGTACCTGCATATTTTCCCGTATCCGGAAGAAAGAAACTAAGCTTAGGAGTTTCAAATGAAAAAGTGTGTTGTGCTTGAATAATAGCCGAGTCTGCAGGTTGCGGTGTGTTTGCATACAAACCACTAGGCATATCTATCGCTATTTTAAATGCTGGTGTTTTATTAAGATGCTTCACAAGATCTGCCATCCAGCCGTCGATAGGTCTATTTATTCCTGTTCCAAAAATGGCATCTACAATAATATCTTGAGGATGAATCTCTGGCAGGTCTTCTTTACAAGATAATAGTACTGGCCAGTCCTTAGAAACTTCTTTTATCTTATCATAATGGAACAAGAACTCTGGCGCTCGTTTTTTACTGCAGTTAGTCACATAAGTAGTCACATGATAACCATGCTGAATCATATGACGAGCAAGAGCTAGTCCATCTCCACCGTTCTTACCTATTCCACAAAATATTTTAATAGGAACTGGAGAACCTTGTAATCGTTGATGGATGCGTTCAAAAATGAGTTGAGCAATGCGCTCCATTAAATCATTACTGGTCACCTTATTCTTTTCTATGGTAATTTGATCAGCCTCTGCGAGCTGCTGTGCACTTAGTATTTTCAAGATATATGTTTTAACTGATTGCAATTTAACAAATGAGACTTTAAAGTCTTAATGGTTGAAGCATTTATTAGAAAAAATTGACGATTTCATAATTTAGATATGCTCTAAACTCTTTAATCGTTGTTCTACAAACCTGCATTTTGAGTATTTCAATGCTCAGTCGTCCATAATCATATAAACCTTTCCTTAACCCAAAACGGTGTTTCTAATTATAATAGAAATTAAAAATCAATATTTCTCTAATCAATTATTAACTTAATATTAAAAGGTTAAATCCATACATTTGCTTCACTGAAAAAAAATACTTCATGAAAAACACAGCTCTTACAGCAGTACACGAAGCGCTAGGCGCAAAAATGGTTCCTTTTGCAGGTTTTAATATGCCTGTTCAATATGAAGGAATTAATATAGAACACCAGACTGTGCGTGAAGATGTAGGCGTGTTTGACGTTTCTCACATGGGAGAATTTTTAATTTCAGGTCCCGAGGCTTTTAATTTAGTTCAAAGAGTATCTTCAAATGATGCTTCAAAACTAACTGTAGGTAGAGCACAATATGCATACTTACCTAACGAGACTGGCGGAATAGTAGATGACATGATTGTCTATAAATTAAAAGAAGATCAATACCTTCTTGTGGTTAACGCATCAAATATTGATAAGGATTGGGCTCATATTTCTAAGCACAATACAATGGAGGCTGACATGAGAAATCTATCTGACGATTATTCATTGCTCGCTATTCAAGGTCCTAAGGCTGTTGAGGCCATGCAATCATTAACCTCAGTAGATTTAAGTGCTATCAAGTTCTATCATTTTGAAGTAGCTGGTTTTGCGGGAATTGAGAACGTAATCATAAGTGCTACTGGTTATACTGGTTCTGGTGGTTTTGAAATCTATTGCAAGAACAACGAAGTAGAACAAATCTGGAAAAAAGTATTTGAAGCTGGAGCTGATTTTGGGATCAAAGCTATAGGTCTTGCCGCACGTGATACATTACGATTAGAAATGGGATATTGTCTTTATGGAAATGATATAAACGATACCACTTCTCCATATGAGGCTGGACTAGGTTGGGTTACTAAATTCACTAAGGAGTTTGTAAATCACGAGCAATTACTAGAACACAAAGAAAAAGGTGTTGATAGAAAACTAATCGCGTTTGAAATGGATGAGCGTGCCATTCCACGTGGTGGCTATGAAATCAAAGATAGCAGTCAAAAAGATCTAGGAATTGTAACTAGTGGAACTATGTCTCCATCTATGGGAATAGGAATAGGAATGGGATATGTACCACCTATTTTTGCATCTCCAGGAAGTAAAATTCATATCCAAATACGCAAGAAATTAGTCCCTGCAACCGTTATCAAGTTACCATTTTATAAAAAGTAAAAGCCCGTCCCTAGCTCTTTCCGAAGGGAAGAGAATTTAAATTTATAGAGGTCAGTAGTTAATTGCTTATATTGTATGTCAATAAATACAGCTAT
>JALZUY010000229.1 GCA_023301395.1 Nonlabens sp. | reverse complement strand
TTTAAACTACCACTAGCCGTATTACGTGGATTACGGTATAAATCTAATCCTTGCGCTGCACGTTCTTCATTCATTTTATGAAATCCATCCCATGGCAATACTATCTCACCACGTATTTCAAATTTTGCAGGAACATCATCACCTTTCAATTGTAAAGGAACCGATTTTATGGTACGCACATTTGCCGTTACCTCATCGCCTTGATTCCCATCGCCTCGTGTTACAGCCTGGGCAAATTTCCCATTCTCATAATGCAAAGAAATACTCGCACCATCGTATTTAAGCTCGCAAGTATATTGAATGTCTCCATCTACTATTTTCTTAATACGTGTTTCCCAATCCTGCAAATCCTCAAGCGAATACGAATTATCCAGCGAGTACATACGATTGATATGCTTAATGGTATTGAAATTTTTAGTCACCTCACCACCTACACGCACAGATGGACTCGCTGCGTCATAAAACTCAGGATGAGCCGCTTCCAGCGTTTTTAATTGCTCTAACTTTTTATCAAACTCAAAGTCTGATATGGTAGGATTATCATTAACGTAGTAGTTGTAATTATGCTCGCGCAATTCATCGCGTAGGGACTGTATTTGTTCTTTCGGACTCATGGAAAATGTGCTATCTTCTGCTCAAATTATAAGCTTCTAAATTACAAAAATGAGCGCTAGATTTCTAATTCTTTCCAGTTTGATATTAACACTGTTTTCATGCGGTAAGCCTAAGATTGAATTAAAAAATACGGCCGCCATTCCAGCTCCAGTTTCTCATCACTTTAAAAAAGATTATTTCACAATTAATAAAGAAATTGTGATTAGTAACGGCGACGATTTCACACAATCTGTAGATTCCTTAAAAGCTCATCTAGAGAATAGAACTGGTCGTAAATGGGAAATAAAATATGCTACTCAAAACGTAATCTCATTTGAGTACGATGGAGCGATTACTTCAAAAGAAAGTTACACCTTAGAAATAAATGAAAATCAAATTCTCATTAAGGCTAGTGCTGAAGCAGGTGCTTTTAATGCTGTGCAATCCTTGCTTAAATTAATGATTCCTCTAATGGGAACTGAAACGATTCATATTCCTGTCACTTCCATAAAAGAATAGTGAGCTTTTAAAAAATGCTATTGTAGGGTTTAGATCTTTAAAATTCTCTCACACTTCATCATCCTATAATTACCATTCAAATCTTTAAAAACCTCTGATTTAAAACCTAACTCTGTGGCGAGCGCTTTCATTTCTTCAGGTAAATATTGATTGATTTCAAAATATAGAATTCCGTTAGGTTGTAAAGCATTTTTAGAAAGTTCCATGATCTTGCGATAGAACACCAAAGCATTGTTATCATCCACAAAAAGAGCAAGATGTGGTTCGTTATTCAATACATTTTTATGAATTTCTACCTTTTCTAGATCACGCACATATGGCGGATTACTAACAATGATACCATACTTCTCAGGCAAAGTATCTAAACCTAGAATATCTTGTAATATCGTCTTTACAGGAGTTTTTAAATGGTCGGCATTTGATTGTGCCGTTGCAAGCGCTTCTTTTGAAACATCCATAAGTGTAACGATACAACTAGGTTTTGCAGCTTTAAGAGATAATCCTATACAGCCAGTTCCAGTTCCTATGTCTATTATATTGAGGTAGGATTCCTTTTTATGATCTTTAATGATCATATCAACGAGTTCTTCTGTTTCCTGACGTGGTATCAAGGTATGTTCGTTAACAGTAAATTCATGCCCGTAGAAATGTGCTTTTCCTGTAATGTATTGTACCGGTTTTGAAGTCGATAATTCTCTTAACGAGTTTTGAAGTATTTCTTCTTGAAGGAGACTCATTTCTTCTTGATCATTCATCAAAAAATCTGAGCGTGACCAATTCAATAAATTCTCACAAACGATTTGTAAAATGCTATGAATCTCATTTTCTGGATACAATAGAGCCAGTCGTTCTTGATAGAGAAGTTTGAATTGGTTGAGTGTCATTCTTTGAATTTGAATTTGAACTCGAATTTGAACTCGAATTCAATGCGTAAAGATAGGAATGAAGTTTATTAAACTGTTCTCGACTGCGCTTGAACTGGCATTGAGATTTCTACTTCAATTTAAAATATGACTTATAGAAATGGATTTTTAATAAGCATTTAGATAAATACGAGCAGATTCCGCATCGAGTGCGGAATATCAGAATCTTAAAAGCATTTGTACAGGACATGAGAAATGACCTGTATTACCTAATGGACCATCGAGTAATTCAAAACCTACGTGTTTATATAACCCTTGAGCTTCATACATATTATCCATGGTTTCTAGATAGATGCTTTCAAATTTGAATTTCTTTGCTTGCTCTAAACAGGTAAGCATCATTTTCTTTCCGTAGCCTTTACCTCTAGCCTCTGGTTTGAAATACATTTTTTGAAGTTCGCTCACGTTACCATCATAATTATCTAGTGATGCAACTCCAGCGCCGCCTACTACTATTCCATCTACTTCAATAACATAATAGGTGCTGCGAGGTTTCTGATACTGTTCGTACATCGCTTGTGTTGCACTATCGCTATAAGCCGTTCCTATTTTAGGAGCTCCGTGCTCTATTATAGATGCTTGAATGATATCTCTAATAGCATCATTATCTTTAGGAAGTATTGTGCGGATTTTCATAAGGCAAAGTTAGGATAGTGAGATTAGAAATTGTTTAATAAAATCTAAAAAATTTGAATCTAAAGTCGACTTCGACAAGCATGTGCTGAGTTTATCGAAGTGCTCAATCTGACATTGTACTTTTAAATTTAAGTTTAGATTTAAGTTTATAAAGCCGAAATCTTTTCCCTAACCCTAAAGGGTACGGTTTCTAGTTCAGTCCAAAAACTCAAATTACAAGTAATTGTTTTTGATTTTATTTTTCATTTTGCTTTTCGTTTTAATAAGGTCTTACCTTTGCTAGCGATGACTAATGATGAGAAATACATGCAACGCTGCTTGCAACTGGCACAAAATGGTTTGGGAACTACGTATCCTAATCCGCTAGTGGGAAGTGTTATTGTGTCTGAAAACCACGAGATTCTTGGTGAAGGATGGCATCTCAAATCTGGACAACCACATGCTGAAGTTAACGCAGTGCTGGATGCTGAGAAGAATGGTTATGATGGTGATGCTTTCGCGAAAGCGGTATTATACGTCAATCTAGAACCTTGCTCACATACTGGAAAAACGCCACCTTGCGCATCGATGATCGTGCAAAAAGGTTTCAAAAAAGTGGTTGTAGGAACATTAGATCCACATGATAAAGTGGCTGGAAAAGGTGTTGCACTACTACAAGAAGCTGGAATAGAAGTTGTGACAGGAATCTTAGAAAATGAATGTAACGAACTCAATAAGAGATTCTTTACTTTTCATAGAAAAAAACGTCCTTATGTGATCTTAAAATGGGCAGAAACATCAGATGGTTTTATAGCTCCCGAAACTAAAGACGAGCAAAAACCGGTCTGGATAACCAACAAACATTCCAGACAATTATCGCATAAATTAAGAGCTACAGAAAATGCTATTCTAGTAGGTACAAAAACTGTTGCAGATGATAATCCATCACTTACATGCCGCGACTGGTCAGGAAACAATCCGATTAGAATTATTCTAGATTCTAGAAACAGCATTACACCTAATTATAAGGTAATGAATGACGCTGCGCTCACTATAAAACTTGAAATGAGCTCTTCTAATGTTGACAAAATCTTTGAAGAACTCTACAAGAACAACATTCAGTCTGTAATTATTGAAGGTGGCACTACTACTATTCAATCTTTTATAGATGTAGACTTATGGGATGAAGCTTACCAATTCATGGGAACTAAAACATTATTCCACAAAGGCTTAAAAGCTCCTAAGCTTAAAGGCAATTTTAATATTAAAAGCAGACTAACTCTTAAGAATGACGTCTTAAAAATCTACAAGAACAAATGATTTGGTTAGTACTTAGCATTTCTTTCTCGAGTATTCTTTATGTGATTTTTAAGTACTTTCAAGTATTTAAAGTAAACACACTACACGCTATTATAGTCAACTATATAGTGGCTTGTGTCACAGGCTTTATCGCTTATGGAAGCATACCAAATGCTACACAAATCCTTGAAGCAAACTGGTTTTACTACGCTTTATTTTTAGGAGCCTTATTCATAGCTATCTTTAATATTATGGCGCTGACAAGTCAGAAAAACGGACTTTCGGTCGCTGCAGTTTCTGGTAAGATGTCGCTGGTAATTCCTGTGATTACAGGAATGTGGCTCTATGACGAGTCCATAGGGTGGATGAAAATTGTTGGGATACTGCTCGCACTAGCATCAGTTTATCTGACATCTATTAAGAGTAAAGATGGTTTGAAACTGGATAAAAAACTACTGATTCTACCTATTATTCTCTTCATAGGTAGTGGCGTTATAGACACAACACTCAAGTATGCTGAGAAAATGCACGTGCCAGATGGAGAAGAACCACTCTTCAGCGCCATGTGTTTTGCGATGGCATTTGTTCTTGGGATTCTTGTCCTTATATATGAAGCAACTCAAAAACGTTTTTTAAATCTGCGTTCCATTATCGCTGGTGTGGTTCTAGGAATTCCTAATTATTTCTCAATTTACGTATTGATAAAAGCTCTTAAAAACGGAATGGAAAGCAGTGTTGTATATCCTATCAACCATGTAGGAACAGTACTTTTCACTTCTATACTAGGAATACTTATATTTAAGGAGAAACTGATTCCTAAGAATTATATAGGAATAGTTGTTGCCATTGCGGCTATTGTAATGATTGCTTTCGCGAAAGCGTAACACAAAAAAAGCTTCTCTAATACGAGAAGCTTTTATTACTAAAAAATTTTATTCCTACTGTCTCTCAAAATCGGCAGTACCTTCAATAAGAACATCTATAGACGATCCGCCAGCATTTTGTGTGGACATACCATCTATATCGATAAATAAATCTACGTTATTTAAAGTGTCTATAGTTAAAGTGGTCGTATCATCAAATGGAGTTCCTGTGCCTGGAACAGTGCTTACTAATTCAAGAATATCACCTGTTACCGTATAGGTTCCAGAATCGTTAAAAGTATTTGATTGATTACCTTGAGACATACCTTGAGTAAATAATTCAAAGGTTAAATCACCTATGATTGTATAAGTTCCGTCTGTATTAAAAGTTAAGATAGCGTCTGAGCTTACAAACTCGTTAGAAGCGGTAATTACATTAGAAATCCCCATTATATTAGTAGTTGTGGTTGTAAGCGTTTCAACGTCTGTATATAACCAGTTACCTACTATTAATGATGCGTTTGTGCCGCCACCAGTTCCACCTGATCCAGTTCCAGTTCCTGTAGAATTAGGATCTAATCCCGAATCTATAGATTCAGTATCACAACTAGTTAAGGAAAGTACAGATATTAATATAATAAATAACTTTTTCATTTTTTGGTATATTGTTTACATTGCCAAAAATATTCTAAGTCTTTTCTTTAACAAACTATTAAAATTGTTTTAACATAAATTTAATTGGCCGACTCGTACAAAACTATCGTAAAACCTACTGCGGAAATTCTCTATAAAGATCGAGGAAGTAAATTCTATGGATATGCATATCCATTGCGTAATGATGAAGAAGTCAACGATTTAATCGCACCATTGCGCAATAGACATCCTAAGGCAGGTCACCATTGTTATGCCTGGAAAATAGGTGCCGACGATAATAATTACCGTGCAAATGATGATGGTGAACCTAGTCATAGTGCTGGTGATCCTATCCTAGGACAGATTAACTCCTTTGGATTGAGTGATGTTCTTGTGGTGGTTTCTAGAATCTTTGGTGGCACAAAATTAGGTGTAGGCGGCTTGATAAGTGCTTACAGAGAAACTGCAAAAATTGCTCTCGACACTGCCGACATAAGGTTGCGAACTATTACAGCAAAGATTATCATCAAGTTTGAATATCCACAAATGAATCAGGTGATGCGATTTCTAGATGAGCGCAATTATAAGATTGTATCTCAAGATTTAACTGCAAGTTGCGCTATAACTATCGCTGTTCCTGCATCTCAACAAGAAGTAGTGACTGAAGAGATAAATAAAATGTATCCTATTAAAGCAAAAGCAATAGAAGAATAATTTAAAATTATTCAAATATTTAATCGTTATTTCTATTTATCTACAAATAACTTCTCACAAGCTTTTAAAAAATCTGGTAATGGTTTTGTAGGTCTAAAACTACTACCGTTTGTAAACACCAAAGTTAAATTTGCTGTAGCACACATTTTACCTTCTTGATTTACAATTTCATACTCAAATTCCACACGTGTCGTAGGAACATTCTTGAGTGTCGTTTTAACAGTAATTTCTTCTCCGAATTTCATCGGATTTTTATACCTAATGTCGATTTTATAAACAGGTAACATCACATTATTCTCTTCCATCTTACTATAAGAGAACCCTAGAGCATCCAACCAATCCAACCGAGCTTGTTCCATGTATATCAAATAGTTAGAGTGATGTATAACACCCATTTGATCAGATTCTACGTATCTAGTTTTAATTTTTGTAAGTGTCGTCTTCATTACTATTTCTTTAATTTTTTGTATATTTTCATTCTGAATAAATAGACCCAATTACTTGCAACAAAATTTTAAATAAATCAAACCCTTTTGTAGTTTTTTTTAAGGTTTTTTATTCACATATTTGTACTCGGTTAGGAAGAAGTATTTTGTACTCATTTTCCACTTTCTTAATCGTACCAACCTTAATCTTTAAAAGTAATTTATTTTATGGCATCGACAGCATCATCGGTATGGGAAAATTGCCTACTATTTATAAAAGATAATATAAATCCCCAAGCTTATAAAACATGGTTTGAACCTATCAAACCTGTGAAATTAACTGAAACTGCTTTAAGCATTCAAGTACCTAGTCGTTTTTTCTATGAATGGTTAGAGGAACATTATATAAAATTATTAAAAACAGCTCTTACTCGTGAGCTAGGTGAAGGCGCAAAGTTAATTTATGCTATTAAAATGGAAAACACCTTAAAAGGTATGGAGCCATTTACTGAAAAAATTCCTAGCAGCAATCGCTCTATTCAATCTTCACAATCAGTTGATGCACCTGTAAGAAGTAAAAGTCCAGAGTTGAAGAATCCATTTATTATTCCTGGAATAAGAAATGTGAAAATTGAATCTCAATTAAATCCATCATATAATTTTGATAGTTTTCTAGAAGGAGATTCTAACAGGTTAGCACGTAGTGCTGGAATGGCAGTTTCAAACAAACCTGGAGGAACTTCATTTAATCCATTATTGATTTTTGGTGGTGTAGGATTAGGGAAAACTCACCTTGCTCATGCAATAGGTGTTGGAATAAAAGAAAACTATCCAGACAAGACTGTACTTTATATAAGTGCCGAAAAGTTTACACAACAATACATAGAATCTGTACGCAAGAACAATAGAAATGACTTTATTCATTTCTATCAAATTGTAGATGTTCTTATAGTAGATGACATTCAATTCTTTGCTGGTAAAGCAAGTACTCAAGATGTTTTCTTCCACATATTTAATCACTTACACCAAAATGGTAAGCAGGTGATTCTTACAAGTGACAAGAAACCAGTAGACATGCAAGATATTGAGCAACGCTTATTATCTCGTTTTAAATGGGGACTTAGTGCTGAGCTGAATCATCCTGATTATGAAACACGTGTTTCTATTATTAAGAACAAATTATATCGCGATGGTGTAGAAATGGATGACGATATCATTCATTACCTAGCTGATAATATTAAGACTAACATACGTGAGTTAGAAGGTGCTATTATTTCTTTAATTGCTCACTCTTCTTTTAATCGCAAGGATATCACTATAGAATTAGCTCGCAAGATTGTAGAGAATTACGTTAAGAATACGAAACGTGAGATCTCTATTGATCAAATACAGCAAGTGGTTAGTGATTACTTCCAGATGGATGTAGAGACTTTACAATCTAAGACTCGTAAACGTCACATCGTACAAGCTAGACAACTAGCTATGTATTTCTCTAAGAAAATGACCAAAGCTTCTCTAGCAAGCATAGGTTCTCAAATAGGGAAACGTGATCATGCAACGGTTCTTCACGCTTGTAAAACAGTAGATAATCTAGCTTCTACTGATAAGCAATTCAACAAGTACGTTGAAGATCTAAGTAAAAAACTTACTAATTAATCAATAGTAATGAGTAGCAATAAGACATCCATTTTAATGGTATGCCTAGGTAATATTTGTAGGTCTCCACTGGCCGAAGGTATTATGCGTTCTAAGTTAAATTTTCTTAAATACAGCATTGATAGCGCTGGAACCAGCGGCAGTCATCGTGGACAAGCTCCAGATAAAAGATCCATTGCAGTTGCAAAACGACACGGAATAGATATCTCGAGTCAAGCGAGTCGTAAACTTACAGCTCAAGACTTAGAAGACTTTGATTACATATTTGTAATGGACAATTCTAACTATAGAGATACAGTTGCGCTTGCCACAACTGATGCACAACGTGCTAAGGTTCATAAAATCCTAGACTGGGCTTTCCCTAATGAAGACCTGGACGTTCCAGATCCATATTATGGAGGTGATCAAGGATTTGATAATGTCTATCGCATGCTAGATCAAGTGTCTAAAGTAGTTGCGGAGAAGTTAGATTCTTAAACAATATTTCAAGCGTTGAACGTTTATTCACTTTCTTAGTATGCGTTTCTTGAAAAACTTTTACAAAGTAGATTTCCTTAGGCACTTCATATTTATCGAGTGATTCAAAAGCTTCTTGAACTTCAACTTTTTCACCTTCAATAATTAGAATTACTTTCTCACCTAGTTCTTCATCACTTATTCCAGTGACAAAGAATCTTTGTTTGATGTGTTTAGATAGTTTTTGCTCCACAGCATCTGGATGAATTTTAACTCCACCACTATTGATGACATCATCTATGCGGCCTAGGATTTTAAATCTTTGAGCATCAATAAGGTTTACCATATCATTAGTAACTAATTGCTCTGCTCCTATTGATGGTGCATTTATAACTAGACAATCTCTTTTATCTTTTTCAAAATTGGTGTCTCCTACTGCTGTATAATAAGATTCTAATATTGGGTAGAGTTGTTTAATAGCTACGTGAGAAGCAGTCTCAGTCATTCCATAAGAATGGAACGCACGAGTGTGCTTATGCTTTAAATCTTCTACAAGTTGAGAACGTATAGAAGCACCACCTATAAGAACTGTTTTGGTTTTATGAATATATTTTAAAGACTTCGTTACTTGTAATGGTGTCATTGCAGTGAAGTCATAACGTTTCTCAGCTTTTTTAAGTGGTTTTAAACTAGGTTTTACCAGGTCTATCTCCCATCCTAAGGTGAGTGCACGTACAAGCATCATCTTACCTGCGATATAACTTAATGGTAAACAACATAATGCTTCTGTTCCGTAACTTAATTCAAATCGCTCACCAGTAATCGCAGCACTATTGATCATGTGCTGCTTACTTAACTTATACTCTGTAGGCTCTCCTGTAGAACCACTTGTATAAACAGTTACTACATCAAAATCATCTAACCAACTCAATAAAAAATCACCTACTTCTTTTTCCCAGTCTTCGCCTTCTTTCACATAAGAATACGCAACTTCCATAACTCCATAATGATCGAGTGAATGCCCGTTGAGTTTAAATGCTGGGTGTATTTCTGGAGTCATAACTATCTTTTAAAGCTGGAACATCTATTTTACCAAATAATCTTTCATCCCAGTTCTTCCATTTGTATTTCTTAGCAAATATCAAAATAAGTGCTGGATAATAAATAAACATAGGAATAAAAGTCATCCAAGTTGCTGCTGGATCTGATGTGTCTATAAGTAGAGAATCTGTTTGAAATGCAGTCCAGTCTGCAGTTACAAGTAATGCAATGAAAAGATTATTTGCCGCGTGAAAACCTATAGCCAGTTCAGTTCCTTCATCCATTAATGTGAATGTTCCTAGCAAAAACCCAGTACCTATATACCATATCATTACGATATAACCCATTCTGGCAATTTCGGGATTAAAAACATGCATCATCCCAAAAACAACCGATGTGATTATAAATGGAACTGCGCGATTTCCCGTTAGAATTCCTAAACCTTGCATGGCATAACTTCTAAAGAATAACTCTTCCCAAGTCGTTTGAATAGGCACTAAAATAATTGCAATTACAAATAGAATCACAAAATTAGTAAGGTCAAAATTCCAAATATAAACTTCAGGATCTGCGTAATATCCAAGTACAGTGGTTGCTACAGATACAGCTCCTACAATACCAAAAGCAAAAAAGGCTCTACTCCAGTCAAACTTATCTCGTGAGGTAGTCGCAGCTGCCCAAGATAATTTATGAATATATTTTATCCAGAGCCACCATGTTATAGTTCCTATTACAAATGAAAACATTAACAGAAAGAACGTAATGTTTTTAGAAAATATATTCATCATACTAGATTCATCTAAGGAACTCATAGACTGTAAACCGTCATTTGATATAAGTTCAAAAATAATAGCAATTAAAAAAGGCATTGCTCCTACTAACTGACAGCCTATAAAAATAACAATTGCACCTATAATCCATTTCCAACCATCGTGAAAACCATTTGCTCCTTTTAAAATAAACATTTTCTATAAATTTAAAACATTAGTATCCCATTGTGAGATATTGTTACATCGTAAAGTACCGTTTTTAATCTCCAGCGGCGCATCTATATTATTAGTGTACAATCCACCAGTACCTAGTCCTTGCGGCATTTCATTTCCTAACGTGTAAGTGAATTGTGCAATCGCATTGAGACCTACGTTAGATTCCAGTGCGCTAGTCATCCACCAGCCTGTGTTATTACTTACCGCAATATTAATCCATTCTCTACAGCTTTGAAAACCGCCTACAAGAGCAGGTTTTAAAATAATATATTGCGGCTTTATAGTTTCTACACAACGTTGCTTGTCTTCAATATCATAGAGACCTATAAGTTCCTCGTCTAGCGCAATATCTATGGGAGATTGTTCACAGAGCGCAGCCATTTCTTGCCATTGTCCTTGTTGAATAGGCTGTTCTATACTATGGACTTGGTAATGAGCTAGCGCATCTAACTTACTCATCGCATTTTGAGGTGTAAAAGCTCCGTTTGCATCTACTCTTATCGTGATTTCGCTTTCGCAAAAGCGTGATCTCACAGCCGCAAGCAATTCAAGTTCTTTATCAAAATCAATAGCACCTATCTTCAACTTAATACAGTTGAAACCACTTTCTAGTTTATTCTCAAGTTCTTGCAGCATGAACTCTTGATCGCCCATCCATACTAAGCCATTGATATTAATAGTGTCTTCTCCAGCGGTAAACATAGATGGGAAAAGTGTAAACGGATCTTGGGATTGTAGTGATTTCAAAGCCATTTCATATCCAAATAATATTGATGGCCATTCCTTCAACTCCATCATGACACTGATAGGGTTTCCTGAAATATGATCGCACAACCATTGCAGTTTCTCTTCATAATCTGGTCGATCATCTATGGATAGACCTTTAAACAAATTACACTCACCTATTCCTGTTTTTGCACCATTTGTGAGGTATAAAAAATAGGTTTCTTTGACACGTAACACACCACGAGAGGTTCCCGCTGGACGTCTAAATTCTAGTGTATATTTCTTAAAAAAAGCTTGCATAGACGCAATATAGAAAGGATTCTATGGAGAATTACATATGCCTTCTAAAATTATTATTTTATAATTTGATGGATCACAACGCAACCATTTAACAATTATTACATCTATCTGTTAATCAATCAATAAAACCGCCATAATGAAAACACTACTCACGATCCTCATAGGTTGCATCGCTACTCTAGCTGCAGCTCAATGTCCAACAGGAAATGTCATTTTAGAAACCCAAGCAGATGTGGATGCCTTTACAACCACTTATCCTAACTGTACTCAACTACAAGGTGACTTATATCTAGGTAGTTATTCTAACAGTAACAATTCAAACATTTCTAATCTCGCAGGATTAAGCGGCATCACCTCTATTGCCGGAAGATTACAAATGGATCAAGTAACACAACTTGTAGATTTTAGTGATTTGACAAATCTCACAAGTATGGATTCCATGTGGTTAATTCAATCTAACTTACAGAGTATAAACGGATTGCAAAACATAATCACTCTCAACAACATCAGACTTGTTGATAACAACACTCAAGATTACAGTGCTCTCAATCACCTTACGTCATTAAATCAATTAAATATCTTTGGTGATAATGTTCTTACAGATTTGAGCGGTTTTGATCACTTTACAAACATTACTTTTCTTGATATAAGTAGTAATCAAGCTTTAACCAGTATTAATGCTTTTCAAAATATAAATGTTGCACCTTCTGGTGGTGGATCCTTAATAAAAATCAGGAATAATCAGGTACTGAGTACTTTAAATGCTTTTCAAAGTAGCCCTATAATCAGTACTTTAGAGATTGAAGGAAATCCATCATTGACCAATTTAAATGCATTTCAAAATGTCCAAACCGTTCATAGTTTACGTATTTATGATAATGGATTAACTAGCTTGAATAATGTTTTTACAAACCTCACCACTATAAACTCTTTACTTACCATAGGTTTAAACTCTAACCTTACTGCGCTAGACGATTTTAATGCATTAACCAGTGTTCAAGGAGTTTCTATTCTACATAACAATAGCCTACAGAACATTAATGGATTTAACAACCTTCCAGATATGAGATCCTTAGCTATATTATCGAACCTAGCGTTAACTCAAGTAAATGCTTTTCAAAATATAAGACCATTTGATTACTTGAGTATTTCTGGTCATCCTTTACTAACAGATCTTAATTTTATTGCCAATGCTGACTTGTCATTACTTAATCAATTAATAATTGTAGATAATGATTTGATTTCTACTTGTAATGTAACGAGTATATGTCAATACTTAAATTCTAACAACGCAGATGCAGATATAAGAGATAATGCTCCTGGCTGTAACACTCCACTAGAAGTCGCTACCGGTTGTAATCTTAATGTTATAAGTGGTAGTGTTTATTATGATTTAAACAGCAACAGTACTTATGACGCTGGCGATGTTCCAATTCATAATAAGAAAATCACAAGCACAAACGCTACTGACACTTTTACAACTTATACAAGAGCAAATGGCTCTTATGATAACTTTACAGATGATGGATCTTTAACGACTGCTATAGATCCTATTACTAACTTCACCTTTGCTACCGCAAGTCATTCCACAGTATTTAGTGGCGTAGGAAATCAAGATGCAAACAAGGACTTTGTAGGATCTGTTTCCAACATTATAGATGACGTATCAATTAGTGTAATTCCTACTAATGCTGCCCGACCAGGTTTTGAGGCTCGCTATAGAATTATCTTGAAGAATCTAGGTACTCAAGTTTCTTCTGGAACTTTAGATTTAACTTATGATACTACAAAGCTCACTTTTAATAGCACCGGTACGAGTCCATCGAGTCAAACAACTGGAACAATTAACTATAACTACGCCAACTTAAATTTATTTGAAACCCGTGTGATTCAAGTAAGTTTTAATGTAGCACTACCGCCAGTATTAATAGGTGGCGAGATTCTAGATTTTACAGCTCAAATAAACCCTACTCTTACTGATCTGGATATATCAAACAACACTAATCTTCTTTCTCAAACAGTAATGAACTCTTATGACCCTAATGATAAAACAGTTTTTGAAGGAGAAGAGATTTTACCTAATCAACTAGGTGAATACTTGCACTACTTCATCCGTTTTCAAAATACTGGAACAGCTAGCGCTATTAACATAAAAGTGACAGACACACTTTCTACTAATCTAGATTGGGATACTTTTGAACCACTCGATATGAGTCACGATGTAGGAGAAATTCATATTAAGAATAAGCAGTTTATAGATTTTGATTTCCCTAATATCAATCTGCCAGACAGCACTGCAAACGAGCCTATGAGTCACGGTTATATCTATTACCGCATTAAACCTAAGCAAAATCTTGTAGTAGGTGATCAAATGGAGAACACGGCTTATATCTTCTTTGACTTTAATGAGGCAATTATCACAAATACGACCACTACAACTGTAGTACAAACACTTTCTACGACAAAGGAAGAACTCTTTGAATTAAGTTTATATCCTAATCCAGCGAGCAGCATATTACACTTACAGACTGAAAATGTAATTGATTTAATTACTCTTATAAATATTCAAGGACAAGAATTAATAAGCACTCCTTCTAAGGATATAGACGTAAGTAGTTTGAAATCTGGAATTTACTTTGTGCGAGTACAATCGGGTAATGCTATTGAGGTATTGAGGTTTGTAAAGAGGTAATATCTTTATTTTTCACATCATCTAATTGGACAGAAATTAAAGATACAATGGCTGCGAACGATACTATCAAAAATATAATTCGAAATAAATAAGTAGTAAAGAACTCTGATGATTGCAGTAAAACAAGAACACCATTAATAGAAAAAAGAAGTATTATGGCTATTAATAGCCAGCGGAAATATTTAAAAGTTGGCTTCTTTATCATTTTTAATTCAGTTGTGATTTATAAATCAAAAATCGTTAATCTCCAATCGTTAATCTAAGCCTTTTTCTTCACCGTCCATTCAAATTTGAATAAACTTACTTGCACTCCATCTTGATTGATACCGCGAGATTCCATCCACACGGTTTGTCCTTCTCCTGTGGCTACGGTTTTTTCTATGGCTGCTTGAATAGCGTGCCCATCGTTGCACTCAAATGTGATTCTACCAGTTGCTTTTTTAGTAAAAACGGCTTCATTTCTAGCTACGAGCATGGATACTCGTGCGTCACTTCTCTTTATAAATGACATTACTAGCGCTCCTGTAGAAAGCTCAGCAGCCATCGCTTGCGTGGCAAAATACATGCTCTTAAATGGGTTCTGATTGAACCATTTATGTTTCACCTTTACGGTACAAACCTCTTCATTAATTGTCTTACACCTGACACCTGACCACCATGCGCTAGGTAGTTTTAAGAAGGTAAAGGCATTTATTTTTTGAGGAGTGATCATTTTTAACATTTTGTGTAAATGTAATGAAAAGGCTTGTTATGATTACGCTTTCGCGAAAGTGAAACACAAAAAATAGATGATTTATCAAAC
>JALZUY010000228.1 GCA_023301395.1 Nonlabens sp. | reverse complement strand
GTGAGCGGATAGCGGTAGGAGAGGCCATCGTTTCCTTTAATGGTGGCGATGATCGTGAGAACGAACCAAGCAATGGCGATGACGGGGAGGAGTATGAATTCGTCTTTGTTTAAATGACTGGAATAATATTTTGTATCGTTTCCTAGTATTTTTTGTCTTGCGATTTTTGGTGTTGGTACATTGCGCTTACTTTCTGGCAGAAATGCTCCTGTGCCGTTTATAAGTTGTGTAGTTGTGAATGCTATTTGTGAATTCGCTTTCGCGAAAGCGTGTACCTCATCAAATACTGTTTCACCTACAATCGTATCTGGATTCAAAATACACAGATAAGTTCCTTGTGCGTGTTGTACTCCAATATTATTACCTTTTGAAAAGCCTAAATTCTCATCATTTATAATCAATTTCACTTGCAGGAAATTACTTCGTAACATCTCGAGACTATGATCTGTAGAGTTATTATCCACCACAATCACCTCAGCATCAATATTCTTTATTGCTTTAAAGACGCTGTCCAAGCACAACTCTAGAAAAGCCGCTGCGTTATAATTGAGTATGATGATGGATAAGTCCACAGTTAATTTTTTAATGAATTCTCATATGGAACACGATGTAGAATACTGCGACCTAGTGTAACCTCGTCAGCAAATTCTAGTTCATCTCCTACGGCTATTCCTCTTGCTATTGTGGAAGTATTCACTTCTAGCTCACCTAGTTGCTTAAATATATAAAAATTAGTAGTATCACCTTCAATAGTTGGACTCAATGCAAAAATAAGCTCACTTACTCCATCATTTTTAATGCGATCGACGAGAGATTTAATATTCAAATCTTGCGGCCCGATTCCATCCATAGGACTTATTTTCCCACCTAGAACATGATATAAGCCACGATACTGACTCGTGTTTTCAATAGCCATCACATCACGTATATCTTCTACTACGCAAACTATGGTTTTATCACGGCTATGACTGGTACATATTTCACAAATATCTATATCGCTCACGTTATGACATCTCACGCAAAATTTTAAATCATGACGCATATTAGTGAGAGCCTGAGCAAGCACATCTGTCTGATCTGCTGGCTGGCGCATAAGGTGCAACACTAATCGTAATGCAGTACGCTTACCTATTCCAGGCAGTTGCGAGACTTGGTTAACGGCTTCTTCTAATATTTTTGAG
This sequence comes from Nonlabens sp., assembly GCA_023301395.1. Lineage (GTDB taxonomy): Bacteria > Bacteroidota > Bacteroidia > Flavobacteriales > Flavobacteriaceae > Nonlabens. Next base: position 9,455 of record JALZUY010000228.1, on the reverse strand, counting down.
GAGAAATTCATGAGCTACAAATATAAGAGTTGTGGTATTAGGTATGAGAAACTTGAACCTGAATTTGCACTTGAATTCCAACTCAAATTGAACCTAAAATTTAAGATGTATAAGATCATTATGACACATTGAATTGTTCTCGACATGACTTTGCCGGCAGGCAGGCTGCGCTCAAACTGACATTTATGAATCATGATCTTATATTTCTTGCTTTTTGAAATTTGAAAGTCGCCATTTGTGATTCGAGATTGTATGAGTACATTAGCATTAAAATTAATTCTGTGACTTCTACTCAAATTCTTATTACGATTGCGATTTATTTTGCAGTACTTATCTTGATTTCATTCTTAGTAGGTCGTAAAAGTGATAACGCGACTTTCTTTAGAGGAAATCGATCATCTCCATGGTTTATAGTTGCCTTTGGAATGATAGGCGCTTCATTAAGTGGTGTAACTTTTATATCTGTCCCTGGTGCTGTAGAGGAAGGCGCGATGAATTATTTCCAAGTTGTTCTAGGATACGTAGTAGGTTATCTAGTTATAGGTACTGTACTGCTACCGCTTTATTATAAAATGAACTTGACATCTATTTATAGCTATCTCAACGATCGTTATGGTAGTGCTGCTCAATATACCGGTTCTAGTTTTTTTATTCTTTCTCGTGTGGTAGGAGCTAGTTTCAGACTTTATCTGGTTGCTGGTGTTTTACAGGAGTTTGTCTTTGAAAGTATGGGCGTGGAATTCTGGCAAACAGTAACTCTTACCGTAATTCTCATATGGCTTTACACCTTTAAATCTGGCATTAAGACTATAGTCTGGACAGATACGTTGCAAACATTTTTTATGCTGGTCGCTGTAGGCGTTGCTATTTATTACATCTCTGACAGTCTAGATCTTAATGGCATTGGAGAAATTACCAGTTACATTTCTGATAGTGACCTATCTCAAATCTTCTTCTTTGACGATTGGAAAAGTCGTTCTTATTTCTTTAAACAGTTTTTTGCTGGTGCTTTTATTGCGATTGTAATGACTGGTCTGGATCAAGATATGATGCAAAAAAACCTCACTTGTCGCAGCCTTGAGGATGCACAAAAGAATATGTTCTGGTTTACAATTGTATTGACTTTTGTGAATCTAATATTTTTAGGATTAGGTGTGTTGCTAACTTCATATGCAGACATCGCTGCAACGGGCGGATATAAAGACAGCCTTTTTGCCTGTATTTCTATTCAAAGTGAGATGGGAATAGGAATAGGTCTTGTATTTATTCTAGGGTTAGTAGCAGCTGCTTATTCTAGTGCAGACAGCGCATTAACGTCATTAACAACATCTTTCTCTGTAGATATTTTGAGAATTGAGAAAAACTATGAAGAGAAAAAACAAAGCTGGATACGCAAGTTAGTTCACGTAGGGTTTTCTGTTTTACTCATTTTAGTAATTGTGAGTTTTGAATACTTAATTAAAGATGCCAGTGTAATTACTAAGCTGTTTGTATTTGCAGGTTATACTTATGGACCTTTACTTGGCTTGTTCTCTTTTGGGATTCTTACTAAGTTAAAAGTACCTCATCTTACTACTCCAATTATAGCTATTGCATCGCCATTTATAGCGTTTGCAATTAGCTATTTTGCTCTTGAGTGGTATGAGTTTGAATTTGGTTTCTTTATTCTTTTACTGAATGGCGCTATAACCTTTATAGGCCTTTTAATAGCTTCATTAATCTCTAGAGATTAATACTGACCAGTTCCCAGAAGAACTAGCGTACAGGCTACTTCAGATTCGATATTTACTTCTTCGAGCATTTTATAAAATTCTGGATTTTCAGTGCCTGGATTAAAAATGACACGTTGTGGTTTCAAGCTTATGATATAATCGTAATACTGCGGTTGTCTCGTAGGATTGAGATATAATGTTACCGTATGTATATCTTTAAAAGGCAATGGTTCTTTATGAATACTTACATCATCTACTAATCCTTCTCGCAATCCTATTGCAATAGTCTCTATATTAAAACTGCGCAATCTATGAATAGCAATGTTTGAATAACGTTCTGCTTTGAGTGATGCTCCTATAACTAAAGTTTTTTTAGACATATTTTAAGATAATAAATGTAACATTTCTACAAATGTATCGTCTTTTAACTAAAGGACTGATTATCCTTTGATTTATTTGAGATAGATTGAATTGAACTGAAAAAGAAAAATTCAAAGCTAATAATCGTATGATTCATAATTAATGGTTAGTGTTATTATACGATTTAGAAAACCCGAGCTTGCAGGCTCGGGTTTTTGATTTTTAGAGATTTTAAAAATGTTGTAAAACCCGATATTAAAATCAGGAAAAGCATATCTAAACTACCACTTCATAACAGCACTAGCCCAAGTAAATCCACTACCAAAAGCTGCTAACACGACCGTATCACCATCCTTAATCTTTCCTTCTTCCCAAGCTTCACATAATGCGATAGGAATAGAAGCTGCTGTGGTGTTACCGTATTTCTGGATGTTGTTATAAACTTGGTCGTCTGTTAATTGAAATTTCTTTTGAATAAATTGAGAGATACGCAAGTTTGCCTGGTGTGGAACTAACATATCGATATCACTTACTTGAAGATCATTTGCCTCAAGTCCCTGCATAATCACCTCGCTAAAACGTCTTACGGCATTTTTAAACACAAACTGACCGTTCATATATGGATAATATGGAATATCCTCTTGCGGGTTTTGCTCTATCAATTCAGGAACCCAATGCATAGTAGATGGACCTTTAAGAGATAATTCTAGCGCATGTTTTCCTTCACTGTGTAAATGAGTAGAAAGAACTCCGTGACCGTTTTCTTCACTTCGAGAAAGAACCGCAGCTCCTGCTCCATCGCCAAATATAACTGATACCGATCTACCGCGAGTAGTCATATCAAGTCCACCACTGTGATTTTCAGAACCTATAACTAGTACGTTTTTATACATTCCTGTTTTTATAAACTGATCTGCCACTGACAGTGCATAGACAAATCCACTGCACTGATTACGCACATCTATCGCTGGACAAGTATGGATTTCCATCATTTCTTGAACCTGCACTCCACAACCAGGGAAATAATAATCTGGTGATAACGTCGCAAACACGATCATATCTATGTCATCCTTAGAGATTTTTGCACGTTCTAGAGCAATAGTCGCGGCTTTAACGCCCATGACAGCCGTTGAATTTCCATCATCCTTTTTAATATGACGCCTTTCTTTAATACCAGTACGCTCCTGTATCCAGGCATCGTTTGTATCCATTAATTTAGAAAGGTCATCGTTTGTGACTACGTTTTCTGGAACATATTTTCCCATTCCAGTAATGCGAGAAGTGTACATATTTTATCTTTGTGTTCATTGCAAGATAATAACTAGAGTCTCTATTTATCTAGCAGTTTTCTTAATTTTCATGATGAGCGACAACTTGTTCCCAACAGATTTTCTTGAAATCCCAGATGCTCAAGTGCAGTATGATGGTGGTTTTTACGCTTTCGCGAAAGCGGAACAGTTACAATCCAAACTGCTCAAAGAAACACCATGGCGGCAAAACAAGATTACTGTTTTTGGGAAAGAACACAATGAACCAAGACTCACGCAATTATATGGCGACGCAGGAATAATCTACGGTTACAGCAACATCATTTATAATGCACTGCCGTGGACTGCGACCTTGCAAGCCATAAAAGAAGACGTAGAAAAAGCCGCAGGAGCAACCTTTAATGTATGTTTAGTAAACCGCTATCGCAACGGTCAGGACTCAAACGGCTGGCATGCAGATAATGAAAAAGAGCTGGGCACTAATCCCATAATCGCTTCCATAAGCTTAGGACAAGAACGATTTTTCCACTTAAAACATAACTCAAATAAGGACTGGCGTTACAAGTTTTTACTCGAGCACGGCAGTTTATTAATAATGGCTGGATCCACGCAACATACTTATAAACATCAAATTGCCAAAACAAAGAGAACGATTAATGAACGCATTAACCTTACTTTTAGAGAAATCGTTAAACCATAGTTTAGAGAAGTATTAACGTTTTTTTTTGAGTTGAGATCGTAAATTTATAAGAGGTATTACGACTATTTTATTATGGCAAGAGCAAAAGACATTTTAGACAACTTAGATGAACGTTCCATAGATCGCATCATAGAAATGGGTTGGGAAGATCGCACACCTTTTGATGCGATAGAAATCCAGTTTGGTGTTACAGAAAGTCAAGTAATTAAAATCATGCGCAACCAGATGAAGGAAAGCAGTTTCCGTATGTGGAGACAGCGCGTGCAAGGTCGTTCTACTAAACACGTCGCACAGCGTGATCCAGAGATGGACCGTTTCCGCTGCTCGAGACAGCGCCATATTTCTGGAAACAAGGTTTCAAAAAGATAAATCTCTACTTATATAATTTTAAAAAGAGCAAACTATAGTCTGCTCTTTTTACGTTTAAGAATAAATGAAATAAGTTTACTTATCACTACATTAGGCACAGGATTTGCCTTAAAGGTTTGAACTTCATTTAAAAGTTTGAGCCTTTTTAAAAAGCTACAGTTACTATGAAAAAGATTCTATTAATAATCGCCATACTTCCATTCTTAGGGTTTTCTCAATCTATATTTAAAAAAGGCAATAAAGCTGGAGAGATAGACCCTACAATTCTAAATATTAATGATGATATTCAAGGAACACTGCTCACTCCAGAGACATTTGATAAAGTTCCACTAGTAATCATTATAGGTGATCAAGGAGCCATAGACCGCAATGGTAATGAACCTAGAACGAGAAGTAACGTTTACCTACAACTGGCAGATTCTCTTCTTAAAAATGGAATCGCCACTTATAGATATGATAAGCGCATTTTTACTCAAATGAAAAATCGCAAGTCTAGTGAAAACACGCTTTTTAGCGATTTTATAATAGATGCAAAAGAGACTGTAAATACTTTAAAAAATGATGCTCGCTTTTCTAAGATCTACATCGCTGGTCATGGACAAGGTTCTCTAGTAGGAATACTTGTTGCAGATAGTAACATAGATGGATTTATCTCAATCAATGGTGCTGGACAATCTATAGATGCAGTTATAGTTCAACAAATATCACAACAACAACCAGGACTTGATAAAGTCGCTGCTGCAACCTTTAAAAAAGTAAAAGATTCAGAAGAACTTGTTTACGAAATCGAGCGTGATCTTTATGTAATCATAGGTCCACAAGTGCAACCATTTATGAAATCATGGATGCAATACAACCCTGCAACCGAACTTAAAAAACTTAAAACTCCTATACTTATTATCAACGGTACAAAAAATCGCCAGATGAATGCTACCGAAGCGCAACTTTTAAAAGACGCTGTTCCTACTGCCACACTAGAGATTATTAAAAACATGAATCACGTACTCAAAACTGTAGGTGATGATGAAATTGAAGCCTCTAAAACTTATATCAATCCTAACTTTCCCTTAAATAATAGATTACTGGAACTTATAGTGAAGTTTGTTAACCCATAACTTTCATTGCGCTTAAAAGATAAAAAAGCACCGTTTTCACTTCTTATAAAATCGTATTTTGCAATCATTCAAAATACGATTTTATGAATTTTCAAGAGGTAACAAAAGAAATCATGGACACTACTCCATTCATTACAAAAGACACGATAGTTTTTGGACTTCTAATGATGTGTCTAGCCTTAGTGTTTTATTCATCTTCATTGAAAGATGGTTTCTGGTCTAAATTCTATAAGATTGTACCAGCACTTTTAATGTGTTACTTATTACCATCTATACTGAGTTCTATAGGAATTATTGCCCCAGAGTGGACGACGATAGCAAAAGATGGAGCAGTTACTGAAAACAGCTCATCACTTTACTATATGGCCTCGAGATACCTGCTGCCAGCCGCACTAGTTTTAATGACCCTTTCCATAGACTTAAAAGCAGTTTTCAATCTAGGTCCCAAAGCACTAATCATGTTTTTAACAGGAACTGTAGGTATTATTATAGGTGGACCTATTGCTATTTTAATCGTTGGCTCTTTTTCTCCTGAAACTGTAGGTGGAGAAGGCTTTAATGCTGTATGGCGTGGCCTTTCAACTCTTGCTGGAAGCTGGATAGGTGGCGGCGCAAATCAAACTGCCATGCTAGAAGTATATGAATTCAATCAAGCTAAGTACGGCGGAATGGTACTGGTAGATATAGTAGTTGCAAACTTGTGGATGGGAATTCTACTTTTTGGGATAGGGAAAGCCGCAAAGATCGATCGCTGGTTTGGTGCAGATAGTCAAGCTATCGAGGATCTTAAAAAACGAGTTTCTGACTATACAGCTAGTGTAAAACGAGAAGCTACTTTCACAGACACAATGGTGATGTTAGGAATAGGATTTGGCGCTGTTGCAATTGCGCATTTTGGCGCTAACTACTTATCAGACCTTATGGGTAGTATAGATGATGTTGCAAAGAATATCTATTTAAGTTTTTTAACCAGTCAATTTTTCTGGATGATATCCATTGCTACTTTAATAGGAATAGTTCTATCCTTTACGCCAGCAAAAAGTTATGAAGGAACTGGTGCCAGCAGTATAGGTAGTATTTTCATTTATGTTCTGGTTGCAACGATAGGAATGAAAATGGATTTAACTCAAATCGTTGAAAACCCATGGCTGATTGTAGTAGGAATCGTATGGATGTCCATCCATGCAGGGTTATTGATTCTTATAGCTAAGCTTATTAAAGCTCCATACTTTTTCCTCGCAGTAGGTTCTCAAGCAAATGTAGGTGGCGCGGCAAGTGCACCTATTGTAGCGGCAGAGTTTCACCCATCATTAACCAGTGTAGGAGTATTACTAGCCGTGTTTGGATACGTAGTAGGAACTATAGGTGCGATTGCTTGTACAGTTTTGATGCAAATGGTTGCTACTTCTTAGAATATTTAAAACTTATATATCATATTTGCAGCCCAATAAAAAGCTCATGAAAAACTTATTTATAGCCATTCTCACTTTATTTATTTTATCATCTTGTAATGATAATAATGATGGAGACAACATGATTGTTAACGGTACCGTAGATGGCCTTAAAATAGGTACACTATATTTACAGCAATTACAGGATACCATTCTAGTAAACATAGATTCAGTAATTGTAGATGGAGAACAACCTTTTCAAATGAGCGCATCTATAGACGAACCGCAACTCATGTATCTCTATCTAGACAAAAAGGATAAAAATGTATATGACGATAGAATTGCCTTTTTTGCAGAGGATACGATTATAACTATCAACACATCACTTGAGAGTTTTGAAAATGAAGCAATAATCAACGGTTCAACAAATCAAAAGCTATTCAATGAGTTTAATGCTGTAAACAAGCAACTATCTGCACGTTATACTGAATTATTTAAACGCAGTTTAATTTTAAGCAAGACCGAAGTAAGAAGTCAAGATTCTATTGATAAATTATCAAATGACATCAATAAGCATTTAAAAAGAAAGGTAGGCTATGTATTAAACTTTGCAATGTTGCACAATGACAAAGAAGTAGCGCCATTTGTACTTATGAAAGAAGGCTTTGAAGCAAATCCAGTTTTTCTAGATAGTGCTTATAACATGATGCCAAAAAAAATCCAGAGCAGTCGTTATGGAAAACAACTGTCTGGATTTATAATAGAAAGTAAAGGGAATTTATAACTTATTGATACGAGCAATAAGTTCACCACCTTTAGTTTGTAAATCTGTACGCACGCTTTTTAAATTTGCTTTGCGATTCTCAACAGATTTGTCGTTTACCTTTGCGATTAACTCGTCAAATACTTTAATACTATCATCAACGATTGCCTCAGATGCTTTTGCGTCTGATTCTGGGCTTGCTGCTTGATATAATAATGCTGCTTCTATAATATCTCCTAGTACGTAGTTGATATCTTGTTTAAGGTTTCTAATACTTGCCATTGTAAATTATTTTGCGCAAAAATACATCAAAATTAAACGCTAGAGATGAACGCTTAGTAATTTTGCATCATTACTTGCTTTTAAAAGCACATAAGAAATCGCTGCCGGTATAAGTATGCTTTGTGCGGTGTTTAAATTTTGAGAAACCCCATTGCAAATAACTTTACATGGGTCGCCTACATTCATAATTACCATAAAACTGCCATGTTCTTTAACTGTAATTCTTTTACAGCCTTTAAAGTGAAGATAATCAGTTACAAAATATTGATTTGTTGCTAAGTTTTGAGAACCAGGTTTATCTGGACTATAATTAATAACATGATTTGTGGACTTTTTATAATCGCTTACTTCAATGGAGTCTTGTACATGAAGTTCCCGAGTATTTCCTTTACTGTCTTTTCTATCAAAGTCATAAACTCGATAAGTAATATCACTAGATTGTTGGATTTCGGCAAGTGTAATCCCTGCTCCTATGGCGTGAATTAATCCCGGTTTTATGAAGAATGTGTCACCTGTTTCAACTTCTATTTCATTGAATAATTCCAGTACGGTATTTTGAGATATCGCTTTCGCGAAAGCCTCTTTATTACAATTCTCTTTAAACCCTATAATCAATCTAGAATTGGGCACAGCATCCATGATATACCACATCTCTGTTTTACCAAAACTGTTGTGTTTTTTAATGGCAACAGCATCATCTGGATGGACTTGTATTGATAAATCCTGGGCCGCATTGATATATTTAATTAGTAAAGGGAATTTATTACCGTGAAGTTGAATCACTTTTTCTCCCAATAATTCTATTGGGAATTTTATGATAAGTTCATTAAGATCTAGATCTTTATAAACACCATTTTCTATGATACTCACATCATTCTCAACAACGGATATTTCCCAACTTTCTCCTAACTGTGGAATCGCCGGATTCACATTCTTGAGTTTATTGAGTTCATCGCCACCCCAAATTTTATCTTTGAGGATAGGTTTAAAACTAAGTGGATACAATTGCATTATTCTCCTTTATAGACTACAAAGTTACGTTCAGTTTCATAAAGCTTGATCTCGATATCGTATTTAACATCCAGTTTTGCTTTAATCTTATTGTAAATAACAAATGCAATATTCTCTGCGGTAGGATTTAAAGCAGCAAATTCAGGCACTTCAACATTAAGATTTTTATGATCAAAAGCATTTTCCACCTCAGACTTGATAACGTCTTTAAGTATTTTTAAATCGATGAGGTATCCAGTTTCTGGATCTACTTCACCAGTAACTCCTACTTCAAGATCATAGTTATGTCCATGATAATTGGGATTATTACATTTACCAAAAATGGCGACATTTTTTTCATCACTCCATTCCGACTTATGTAGTCTATGGGCTGCATTGAAATGCGCTTTACGATATACTGTTAGTCTCATGAAATGTGATTGTAATATTTATCAAATATAATCTTAAACCAAGCTGTATATAAATCTGGTTGTATTTCCATATC